>JABFWM010000497.1 GCA_013362195.1 Acidobacteriota bacterium | reverse complement strand
GCGACCGTCGCGCCAACCGTCGGCACGTGTGCGAGTGCACCGAGCACCACGCCCGTGAGCAAGGGCACGGCCGCGAACAGGGCCGGAGCGGACATGCAACGGCGGTGCTGGGGCGATCAGGCCGGCGGCGGTGAAGGATTCGATCGACGGGACAGCAATGCGCGCAGAATCTGCGCCGTGCCGACGCTACGGGGCTTTCGGCGGCTGCGTACTTCGCGCGGCGTCGGGCGACGACTCGTGAGGCGCCGTCTTGATCACCGTCCACGCGTCTTCCATTTCCGGAAGGGTCGCGTCGTGCACGGAGCGCCCCTGCGCGTGCAGGTGATCCTCGAGCGCGGTGAAGCGCCGCGAGAATTTGTCGTTGGCTTTGCGCAGCGCCGATTCGGGTTCGATTCCCAGCTTGCGCGCGAGATTGGCGATCGAGAAGAGCAGGTCGCCCATCTCCTCTTCGGTGCGTGCGGCTCCTTCGCTCTCGACGGCGCGGCGCAGTTCCGCGACTTCCTCTTCGATCTTGTCGACGACGTCGGCGGCCCTGGCCCAGTCGAAGCCGACGGCAGCCACGCGCGTGCCGATCTCGTAGGCGCGGAGCAGCGACGGCAGCGCCTTGGGGACGCCCCGCAGCACGCCGCGCCGCTCACCGGCATCGCGCTGCTCTCTGGCTTTGATCTGTTCCCACTGCTGCACGACCTCGCCCGGCGTGTCGAGCGGCCGGCCGGCCGGATCGAAGATGTGCGGATGGCGCCGAACCAGCTTCGCGTTGATCGCGTCGAGCGAGTCGGCCACGGTGAAGCGGCCCTCGTCGGCGCAGACCTGCGCGAGGAAGACGCCTTCGAAGACGAGATCGCCGATCTCTCCGCGCAGCGCCGCGGTGTCGCCGCGATCGATGGCGTCGAGCACTTCGTGTGTTTCTTCGAGCAGGAACGCGCGCAGCGACTCGAGCGTCTGTTCGCGATCCCACGGGCAGCCGTCGGGCCCGCGCAGCCGCGCCATGATATCGACGAGTTTCTGGAAGGCCTCTCCGGCGCGCTCGCGGCCCATGCAGCCGACTATGCTAGCATCCCGTCGATGGGCGACGAAGAACGCGAAGGGATCGGCTTTGCCGAGTTCATCATCTCGCTCGGCACGACGGCGGCCGTGCACTTCGGCGATCTCGCCGATCCGGCAACCGGGGACACCGGGGAGCCGAACCTTCCGCTCGCGGCGCAGATGATCGACATCATCTCGATGCTGCAGGAGAAGACCAAAGGCAATCTGTCGGCCGCGGAGGCCAAGCTCGTGGACGACCTGCTCTACGACCTCCGCATGCGATTCGTGCAGGCCCAACAGCAGGGCGGCCGGCGCATCATCGAACCCTGACGCTTGCGCATCACGTTCCTCGGCACGGGCACCTCGCACGGCGTGCCGATGATCGGCTGTGACTGCGCGACCTGCCGCTCGCCCGATCCGCGCGATCGGCGGCTCCGTCCGTCCATCTACATCGAGGCGGCGGCGCGTCTGCTCGTCGACGCCGGGCCGGACCTGCGCGCGCAGGCGCTGAGGCACGACATCCGCCGCGTCGATGCGATCCTCTTCACCCACGGCCACGCCGACCACATCCTCGGCATGGACGATCTGCGGCGGTTCAACACGCTGCAGCAGGGCGCGATTCCGTGCTTCGGCGACGCGGCCACGCTGCTCGACATCCGCCGCACGTTCAGCTACGTCTTCGATCCGGCGACCCCGAAGGGCGGCGGCCTGCCGCAGCTCGAGTTGTTCGAGGTGCTCGGCGGGTTCTGCGTGACGCGATCGGAGGTGCTGCCTGTTCCGCTCTTCCACGGCACGCGTCCGATCCTCGGATATCGCCTCGGGCGGTTTGCCTATCTGACCGACTGCAGCCGTATTCCGGACGAGTCGTGGCCGCTGCTCGAGGGCCTCGACGTCCTGGTGCTTGATGCGCTGCGCGAGCGCCCGCACCCGACGCACTTCTCGCTCGCGGAAGCGATCGACGCCGCGACGCGCATCGGCGCGCGCCAGACCTGGTTCACGCACATGTGCCACGATCTCCGCCACGAGCCGACGAGCGCCAGGCTGCCCGCGTCCATGGCGCTCGCCTACGACGGGCTGGTGATCGAGGTCCACTGACACGCCGCGGGCCACGGATGGCCACAGAACACCGCAGAACACCACAGAACAACACGACACGTACCGGAAGACGAGCCATCGAGGGTTCGCCCTTTTGAGTTTGTCTGTGTTTGTCTGTGTGTTTCTGTGGGCGATCCCCGTAATCGAGGGATCGTCTTTTTGAGTTTGTCTCGGTTTGCCCGTGTTTTTCTGTGGCCATCCTCTTCTGTCACCCTCAGCCGTGAGCGGTACGCCCCGAGCCGGTATCATTGATCTCGACGTGATCGCGCACTTCCCGGACGACCCGCCGCCGCGGTGGCACAATCCCGTGCTCGCCCTCGGCAACTTCGATGGCCTGCACCGCGGCCACATGAAGATCATCGACCGCGTGCGCCGCCGCGCCGGGGAACGCGGCGGCACGCCGGCGGTGATGACGTTCGACCCGCACCCGCCCCGCATCGTGCGGCCGGACAAGGCCCCGCCGCTGCTGATGACCACCGCGCAGCGGCTCGAGGCGCTCGCGCGGACCGGCATGCAGGGGGTCGCGGTCGTCTGCTTCACGCGCGAGATGTCGCTGTGGGACCCCGAGACGTTCGTGCGGACCGTCCTCGTCGAATGGCTGCGGGTTGTCGAAGTGTGGGTCGGCGCCAACTTTCTCTTCGGCCATGATCGTGCGGGCACGTTCTCGGTGCTGCGCAGCCTGGGCGCGCGCTACGGGTTCCGCGCGGAGAAGATCGACCCGGTCCGCTACAAGGAGTTCGTCGTCAGCAGCACGCGGATCCGGCGGCTGGTGTCGGAAGGCCGCGTCGACGAAGCCGGGGCGCTCCTCGGGCACCACTACTTCATCGACGGCGTCGTCTCGCGCGGCGCCGGCCGCGGCCGTACGCTCGGGTTTCCGACCGCCAATCTCACCACCGAGAACGAGCTGCTGCCGCCGAGCGGCGTCTACGCGACGACGGCGACGCTGAACGGCATCGCCTACCCCTCGGTGACGAACGTCGGGATGCGCCCCACGTTCGGCGACGTGGACCGGATCCAGGTCGAGACGCACCTGCTCGACGTGCAGCGCGATCTCTACGACGCGCCGCTGCGCCTCTCGTTCGTGCAGCGCGTGCGCGACGAGCGCGCGTTTCCCGACGTCGATGCGCTGCGCGTGCAGATCGAGGCGGACTGCCGCGCCGCGCGGCGGCTGTTTGGCCGTATTTCGCTATAGAATTGTCGGATGTCCGAGTCGCCGCGCCGCGTCGATCTGCGGCTGACCATCCCCGCCGCGGCCAGCTTCCACCCCCTGGCCGTCGAAGTGGCGGAGAAGTTTGCCGAGTACGCGGGCGCGGCGCGATCGGCGGCGCAGCGGTTCGGTGCCACGCTGCGGACGTCGATCGCGAGCGTCGCCCATTCGAACGGCAACGAGGAGATCGCCATCGAGTTCTCGACGGAAGGACACCAGCTGATTGCCACCGCGAACTGCGGCCCGAACTCCGACCGCACGACCGTGCCGCTGCGGGACTGACGCGTGCGTCTCTACAACACGCTCACCCGACACGAAGAACCATTCGCGCCGAGCGACGGCCGCACCGTCCGCATGTACACCTGCGGGTTGACCGTCTACGCGCGCGGCCACATCGGCAACTTCCGCACCTTCACGGCCCTCGACGTGCTGCGCCGCGCGCTGGAGTTCGAGGGCTACACCGTCACGCAGGTCCGCAACTACACGGACGTCGACGATCGGACGATCGCCGAATCGGCGAAGGCGGGCCGGCCGCTGCGGGAATACACGCAGCAGTTCGTGGAGGCCTTCGAGCGCGACGCCGCGGCGCTCGGCCTGGAACCCGTGGAGTACGCGCCGCGCGCCACCGATCACATCCCGGCGATGGCGTCGATGATCCGCGCGCTCGACGGCAACGGCCACACCTACGTCAGCGATGGATCGATCTACTTCAAGATCGCGACCTTTCCCGACTACGGCCGGCTGGCGCGGCTCGATCACGCCGGCATCAAGAGCGGGGCGCGCGTCGACAGCGACAAGTACGACAAGGACGATGCCCGCGACTTCGTGCTGTGGAAGGCGGCCAGGCCCGGCGAGCCGTCGTGGGAGCCGGGCCTGCCGGCCGGCCGTCCCGGCTGGCACATCGAGTGCTCGGCAATGGCCGAGGAAATGCTCGGGCCGCTGCCAATCGACATCCACGGCGGCGGCGTCGACCTGATCTTCCCGCACCACGAGAACGAGATCGCGCAGGCCGAGGGCGCCGCCCGGCGGCCGTTCTCGCGCTTCTGGGTGCACGTCGAGCACCTGATGATCGAGATCGAGGCCGACGAGGTCCGCGGGTCCGAGAAGATGTCCAAGTCGCTCGGCAACGTCTACAACCTGGAAGACGTGGCCGCGCACGGGTTCCGTCCGTCGACGCTGCGGTACCTCTATCTCAACACCCACTACCGCAAGCAGCTGAAGTTCTCGTGGAGCGTGATGGCGCAGGCGGAGGAGGCGGTGAAGCGCCTCACCGATTTCCTCGCCCGGGTCGACGCGCTCCCGCCGGGCGAGGCCCACGCCGAGACGGCGGGGAAACTGGAGGACGCGTCGAAGGCGTTTGCCGAGCACATTGCCGCCGACCTCAATACCGCCGCCGCCCTCGGCGTCGTCTTCGATCTCGTGCGCGCGCTGAACTCCGCGATCGACGCGGGCGAGCTGCGCGCGGACGACGCGGCGGCCGTGCGCGGCACGTTCGAGCGCTTCGACCGCGTGCTCGGGATCCTGTCGCTGCGCTGCGCCGAGGATGCGCAGCCGCCGGTGCCGGTGGCGGAGATCGAGCGGCTGATACAGGAGCGCCGGGCCGCGCGCTCGGCCCGCAACTTCGCCGAAGCCGATAGAATTCGCAAGGATCTGGAGGCGCGCGGCATCGTCCTCGAGGACACTCCGGCCGGAACCCGCTGGAAGCGGAAGTAATCACCGCGATGATGACGTCTGCCGGCGACCGGCCACCCACGACGGATACCCCACGACATGACGAATGCGCCGCTGATTAAGACGCCGCTGCCGGGACCGAAGGCAAAGGCGATCATCGACCGGGACTCGCGTGTTGTCTCGCCGTCCTACACGCGCGACTATCCGCTGGTGATCGCGCGCGGCGAAGGCGCGATCGTCGAGGACGTCGACGGCAACCTGTTTCTCGACTGCGCCGCCGGGATCGCGGTGAACTCGACGGGCGTGTCGCATCCCGACGTCGTGAAGGCGATCGCCGAGCAGGCGGCGAAGTTCATCCACATGTCGGGAACCGACTTCTACTACGAGCCGCAGGTGCGTCTCGCCGAGGAGCTGGCGGGGCTCGTGCCGATTGACGGCGACGTCCGATCCTTTTTCGGCAACTCCGGAACCGAGGCGACGGAAGCGGCAATCAAGCTGTCGCGCTATCACACCAGGCGTGCCGGGATCATCGCGTTCCTCGGGTCCTTTCACGGGCGATCGCTCGGCTCGCTGGCGTTGACGTCGAGCAAGTCCGTGCAGCGCCGCGGCTTCGGTCCGCTCATGCCCGGCGTGTACCACGCGCCGTATCCGGATGTGTACCGCTTCAATGGCAGCGCCGAGGCATGTGCGGAAGCGTCGCTGGCCTACGTTCGCGACCAGATCCTGGTGCACCTCGCCGCGCCCGACGAAGTAGCCGCGATCGTCGTCGAGCCGATCCAGGGTGAGGGCGGGTACATCGTGCCGCCACCGTCGTTCCTGCAGGGGCTTCGCGCGCTGGCGAACGAGCACGGCATCACCCTCGTCGTGGACGAAGTGCAGTCGGGGATGGGGCGCACCGGCAGGATGTTCGCATCGGAGCACTTCGGCCTGAAGGCCGACATCGTGAACGTCGCGAAGGGGATTGCCTCGGGGCTGCCCCTTGGCGTGACCTGCGCGCGCGCCGACGTGATGAACTGGCCGCCCGGCGCGCACGCCAGCACGTTCGGCGGCAATCCCGTCGCGTGCGCCGCTGCGCTGGCGACGATCCGCCTGCTGCGCGAGCAGTACGTCAGGAACGCCGCCGTTGTCGGCGAGCATCTGCTGAACGGCTTCCGCGCCCTACAGGAGAAACACGCGCTGATCGGCGACGTGCGCGGCAAGGGGCTGATGCTCGGCGTCGAGCTCGTCCGCGACCGCAAGACGAAAACGCGCGCGGTCGAAGAGCGCAATGCGCTGGTGCAGGCGATGTTCCGTCGCGGCGTCCTCGTCCTCGGCGCCGGGAAGAACGCCATCCGGTTCGCGCCGCCGCTCCTCCTGACGAAGGATCAAGCGGACGCGGTGTTGCGCGTGTTCGACGCCGCGCTCGAAGAGGTCTCGCGCGAACACGCGACGGCCGACTCGAAGACCCAGGGAACCGCGTCTTGAGCCACGCGTGGGGCGAAGCTTGAGCATTCAATACGCGTCGACGTGAGCGGCATCGCGGGCTGCGGAACCTGAAGACCTCGACGGATCGCGATCGGCGCTCCAAGCGCGGTCGCGTACGCGTCACGTCCGCAGCGCCGACATCGGGTCCACGCGCGCCGCGCGCTGCGCCGGCATCCAGCTGGCGACGAACGCCGCGGCGACGAGCAGCGCCGCCGCCGCCGCAAACGTCGCCGGGTCGCGGGGCGTCACGCCGAAGAGCAGCGTTTCGGTCAACCGCGTGGCGAACACCGCGCCCGCGAGCCCGATCGTGACGCCCGCCGCGGCAGTCCACGCCGCCTCCCCGAGCACCAGCGCGATCAGATCGTGACGCTGCGCCCCGAGCGCCGCGCGCACTCCGAGCTCGTGCAGGCGCTGCGAAACCGCATACGCCATCACGCCGTACACGCCGACGAGCGCGAGCACGAGACCGACGCCGCCGAAGCCGGCCAGCACGAAGGTGCGGAAGCGCGATTCCGCCGACGCCTCGGCCATGACCTGATCCATCGTCCGGAGCAGCGCAAGCGGCAGATCGCGATCGATCGACCACACCGCCTGACGCACCGCGCCGACAGCTCGCGAGGGATCGCCCGTCGTTCGGATGACGACGAATTCGCTGCTCCATGACTGCTGCCGGAAGGGCAGGTAATACGCCGGCGCCGCCGGCGCGGCGAGGCCCTCGTACTTGACGTCGCCGACCACACCGACGATCCGCATCCACGCGTTGCCGGGACGCTCCGGCCCGCCGGTCCGGAAACGACGGCCGACCGCGCCGTTCGGATAGTAGCGGTCGGCGATGGTGCGGCTGACGATCACGACCGGTTCGCTCTGCGGTTGTTCGCGTCGATCGAACAGCCGTCCGCTGACGAGTGGAACGCCGAGCGTCTGAAACAACGCGTCGCTCGCGATCACCATCGCGCCAACCGGCGCGGACTGGCCCGGCAGATACGTGTGCCCCTCGGCCGTGAAGTTGTCCGTGACGGACAGTTGAGCCGGCGGCAGGCTGGGCGCGACGGCTGCGGATTGGACGGTCGGCAGCGCCTCGAGGCGTGCGATCAGCCGCTCGTAGAACGCGCGGGACGCCGCCGCGTCGGGATAACGCGCCTCCGGCAGGTCGAGCGCGAACGTCAGCAGCCCGTGCGGAGTGAATCCGGCATCGACGCGTTCGAGGTGAATGAGGCTGCGTACGAGCAGGCCGGCGCCGACCGACAGCACGAGGGCGAGCGCCATCTCGATCACGACGAGCGCGCGCTGCGCCCGCCGGTGGCGGGTGCCGGCCCCGGTTCGCGGTCCCTCGCGCAGCGGCTGCGCGAGATCGCCGGCCGAGGCGTGCAGCGCCGGCGCCGATCCGAACACCACACCCGCCAGGATCGACACGATCGCGGCGAACGCGAAGACGCGCACATCGAGGCGGATCTCCCCGAGCCGGGGGATGCTCGTCGCACCCAGCGTGAGCAACGCGCGCGTCAGCCACACGGCGAGCAGCAGACCGAGCCCGCCGCCCGCGACACCGAGCAGTGAGGACTCGGTCAGCAACTGTCGCACCAGGCGCCCACGTCCGGCGCCAAGGGCCGCACGAAGCGCCAGCTCGCGTTGCCGTCCGGCCGCCCGTGCGAGCAGCAGGTTGGCGACGTTCGTCAACGCAATCAGCAGCAGCACGCTCACGGCGGCGAGCAGCAGATACAGCGGCGTCCGCGCCGATCCGACGATGGCATCCGTGATCGGGACGAGCTGAAACGTCCAGTCCTGTGCGCCGCCGTACTGGCGCATGACGTCGCTGGATATCAGATCGAGGTTCGCCCGCGCGCCGGCGAGATCCGTGTTCAGGCGCGCGACGCCCGTCAGATAGAACGGCCCGCGCCTCGGCGGCGTCCCGATCCTCAGGTTGCTCCAGAGCCCGATGTCGCGCCGCGGGAACGAGAAGCGCGGCGGAGCAATTCCGACGACCGTCGCGGGCTGATCGTTCAGCCGCACGCGGCGGCCGATCGCGCCGGGATCGCCGCCAAAGCGCTCCCGCCAGAACTCGTGCGCGAGTACGACCACGCGCTCGGCGCCCGGCGCATCGTCGGCGCTGGTGAACATGCGCCCCCGGAACGGCGCAATGCCGAGCGTGGCGAAAAAGTCGCCGGACACCCCGGCCGCGCGCACGACCTCGGGATCGCCCGCACCGGTCAGGTTGAAGGACGTGTTCGAGAATACGGCGACGCGTTGGAATGCCGGATGGTTCGCGCGCCAGGCGAGGAAATCGGCGTCGGGCAGCGGGAAGATTCCGCCGTTCGTGCCGGCAATCCGGACCAGCGCCAGCGATTCCGGGTCACGGAAGGGGAGGGGCCGGAGCAGCACGCCGTTCACCACCGTGAACATCGCCGTGGTCGCGCCGATCCCGAGCGCGAGGGTGATGAGCACGACGGTCACGAAACCCCGCTGCCTGTCGAGCGATCGCAGCGCTGCCCGAATGTCCTGCCGAAATCCCCGCATCGGTGCCTCCTTGCGTACCCCCGGTTGGACGATGGGGCCTTGACGCGGTTAGTCGAGGCAGAGTTGCGGGCATGCTGTTTGCGGAGCGCTCATCCGCCATGACGCTGGCCAGACAGCAGCTCGGAATTCTCGGGGAAACGCTGGCGGTCGACGAGCTCACGCGCCGCGGGTACGCAATTCTCGACCGGCGCTACCGCACGCGGCATGGCGAAATCGACATCATCGCGGACCACGAGGGGACGCTCGTGTTCGTCGAGGTGAAGGCGCGCGAGGACATCCGATGCGGGACCGCCGCCGAGGCCGTGACGCGGGCCAAGCAGCGGCGTATCGTCTCGCGCGCGGTGGAGTACCTGGCGCGCCACGACCTGGGCGAGCGGCGTTGCCGCTTCGACGTCGTCGCCATCGACTACGCCGGCTCCGAACAGCAGCGGATTACCGTGTATCCGCACGCGTTCGACGCCACCGGCTGAAGCCCGAATCCGGGTCCAGGCGTGTCCGGCCGTGATGGTGGATCCGTCCTCCCTTGATGCGCCGCCGCAACCTTTATTACTGTGCTGCTGCATCGGAGGTCGTGCATGCGCGTTCCGGGCGGTCTCGCGATTGTCTGCGTTGCGTGTCTCGCGGTCGTCCAGGCGGAGGTTCGCGCCGACACGCGCTGGACGCGCGTCGACACCACGAACCTGATTGTCATCGGCGGGATCGGAGAAGGGCGGCAGCGCGTGATCGCCGCGGAGTTCGAGGGGTTTCGCGATGCGCTGACGCGCCTGCTGTCGAGCAACGTGACTGCCACGGCGGTGCCCACCGTCGTGGTGATGTTCCCGGATGAAAAGGCGTTCAAGCCGTTCAAACCGGTCTATCAGGGAAAGGCGGTCGGTGTCGGCGGGCTCTTCGTCCCGCGCCGGGACGTGAACTACATTCTGCTCGGTCCCGACACGACGCCCGACGCGCTGCGGCCGGTGTTTCACGAGTACTCGCATTTGATCGTGAACAATGTGGCGCCGGATCTGCCGGTCTGGCTCAACGAGGGGCTGGCCGAGTACTACAGCTCGTTCGAGCTGGGGAACGACGGCCGGGCGGTGACGTTCGGCCGCCCGCTGGACGAGCATCTGCGCGAGCTGGCGACCAGCCAGTGGATGCCGCTGAAGGATCTGCTGGCCACCACGCGTGACGCGCCGCAGTACAACGAAGGCTCCAGGCGCGGCGTCTTCTATGCGGAAGCGTGGCTCCTCGTCCACATGCTCCTGCACGGCCAGCCGGATCGGCGCCAGGCGGCTGGCGGCTATTTGCGCGACCTCGGCGCGGGCGTCGCGCCGGCCGACGCGTGGCAGACGCACTTCGGGAACGACGATATCTACAAGGCGCTGCGGCAGTACTCGGGGCGGCTGATCATGGGGGCGCGCAAGTATCAGCTGTCGGATCGCATCGCGCGCGCGTCGGCGGCGGCGGTGCCGCTGAC
>JABFWM010000183.1 GCA_013362195.1 Acidobacteriota bacterium | reverse complement strand
GTTGGTCAGCGAAGAGAAGACGTTCATCGAACCGTGAAGTCCGCGTCGACGTCGCCTCCTTCCGCGCCGATGGTCACGGCGCGTCGAGGCGCATCGCCCTTGATGGTCTCGTTCCACATCGTCAGCGTGTACGAGCCCGGCGGCACGCTGGTGAGCCGGTAGCGACCGTCCTCGTCGGTGAGCGCGAAGTAGCGATGCGCGAACACGATGATGAAGGCGTTCATGTGCGAGTGGATGTCGCAGAACACGCGCACGATGCCCGGCTGATCGAAGATGACCGCTTTCGATCGGCCGGCGGCGTAGCGCCCGAGGTTGAACGTCTTGGCCTTCGAGAGCGAGAAGACGTTGTGGTACGTCGAATCGTCGTTCGGAAAATCCACCACGGTGCCGACGACAATCGGCAGCACGTGCGGCACGAAGTTCTCGTTGCGCTGCAGCATGCGCGCGCGCGGCTCCTCGTTCGGATCGAACGCGCCGCGCGGCGCCGTCTCCAGGTAGACGACGCTGCGGCGGCGATCGCCGCGATCGGGCAGCGGGTGCATGCCGAGCGCCGCGACGTCGGGGCGCGGCTCCGGGGGACCGCCGACGCGAACGTCGACGCGGCCGCGAATCGTCGCCGTCACCTGACGGCCGCGCTGGGCGTCGGCCGCCGATGCGATCAGCAGGAGGAGCACGACGATCGACGCGTACGCCCGCCGCATCAGAACCAGAAGGCGAGCTGGGCCGAGACGAAGGTGCGGTTGTGCACCAGCCCCGCGTCCGGCCGCCAGTTGCGCTGCACGACGGTTTTCACGGTGAGATTGCGCTGCAGATAGACGCCGCCGCCAAGCTCGACGCGGGTCACCGGCGCTTCCCACGGCGTCGGACCGAGCTGGGCGAACCGCGCACTGGCGCCCTGAATGCGCGAGAACGTCAGCCGGTCGACGCGGGCCGCCGCAAACAGGCGGGGCGTGAACCGGTACCGTGACTCGAGGAACGCGGCGGTCGCATCGAGCGGGCGGTCGATCACCGGTTGCGCCAGCGCCGGCACGTGCCAGCGGCTGTGAATCAGTTCGCCGCGCAGCAGCCAGTAGTCGCGCGAGTACTCCGCGTCCAGCGCGAAGGCTTCCTGCGGAAAGTGCCGGGCGCGGAGCACCGACGACAGGCCGTCGCGCAGCGCGCCGTTGAGAAACTCGCCGCGCGCGGCCGACGCGCCGATCTCCATGCCGATCACCGGCTTCCACGCGATCCGCGCGGACAGTTGCTTGCCGGCATTGTCGTCGTCGACCCGCGGATTGGACAGCGTGCCGGAGGTCACGGCCGCCGCGGCCTCGAAATGCTGGAGATCGAGGCTGGCTTCGATGCCGACGTCCCACTGGTACGCGCTCATGATCGGCACCCCCGGCGCCGGCGTCTGATTGCCGACCGGAAACGACGACCGCCAGCCGCGGGCGCGCATCCGCAGCAGATCGTCAGCGGACCCCGGCAACGCGTCGGCGCGGAGCGACGTCAGGTACTGATAGGCGAGCGGCTGGCCAATCAGCCGATTGTCGGACGCGTAGCTTCGCCGCGAGTAGGCACCGAACACCGGCGGAATTCGGCCGGCCTGCACGTCGAACGCGCGCGAGAGCCACGGGCGCACACGGACGAACATCGCGTACGGATGCAGGTGCTCGAGATCCTCGGAGCGGAGCTCCGTGAGGAAGGCCAGATGGTCTGACGGCCGCCATGCGCCGGTGAACGACACGCGGAACATGCGCAGCGCGTTGTGCTCGTAGTCGGTGTAGTTGAAATACGAGGGCCTCGCCGTCCCGCGATCATCGCGGCTGCCGAACGTGGCCGTGACGTCGGCAGCGACCGTGACCTGCCCGTTGGCGAGCTCGAGCGGACCGGCAGGCAGCGTCTGCGCCGCGCCGATCGTGCTGACGCAAGCGAAGAGATACACACTTGCGGCCACAACCCGCACGCGCTGCATGGTATATATTTAGTCGGAATGGCGATGGAACGCCATTCCGAATAGTGGAATGAAGGTCGCACCAGCCATGGCCCCGCGCCATCCCGAGCCTCGAGAGTCGTCCCTCGAAAAGGCCCTTGATATCTGTGAGGTGCTCGCGGGCGCCAAGCGCGGGTTGAGCGTCACGGAACTGGCGCGCGCCGTCAGCCGTCCGGCCTCGACCGTTCATCGACTGTTGTCGGCGCTGAAGCGGCGCGGCTACGTGCGCCAGGAAGAAGAGACCGCGCGCTACACGCTGACGCTGAAGATGCTCGACCTCAGCTTCCGGCTGCTGGGACGGTCCGAGCTCCGGCTGCACGCGTATCCCGTGCTGCGGGAATTCGCGCTGCGCGGCGGCCCGCGCACGTTCATGGCGATGCCGTCGGCCGGCGAGGTCACCTACGTCTGGAAGGCCGGACCCGACGAGGTCAGCATGCACACCGCGTACGGCCGCGAGATGCCTGGGCACTGCGCGATGGTCTTCCAGGAGACCCCCGCCCGCCGCTTGAGCTGCGTGCGCCTGGCGCAACCGCAGGACGTCGCGCGCGCCGAGCACGTGCTGGTCCGGTTCGGCGCGCCGGATCAGGGCCATGGCGCGCAGCGCCTGCTGTGTACCTGCGCGCCCGTTCACGACTACACCGGACGCGAGGTCGCGAGGGTCGGCGTGTTCGCGCACGGCGCGGACGAACCGCCGTTTGCCGCCGAACAGCCGCGCAGTGCGACCGAGCTCGCGCGGTTGATTTCGCTGCGGCTCGGCCATGTGTCAGGGGTCACGACTTAGGGCTCAGGAC
>JABFWM010000552.1 GCA_013362195.1 Acidobacteriota bacterium | reverse complement strand
TGTAGGCCGGGTCTTCAGACCCGGCAGCGCTCACATGCATCCGTGGTGGATCGTCCATCCGTGGTTTACACTCGCGAGATGGTCCGCCGCATCGCGCTCTGCGCACTTCTGCTGTTCGTCACGTCCCGCGTCTCGGCCACCGTTCTTCTTCCCATCGAGTTCCGCGAGCTGGTCGCGAGCGCGCCCGTGATCGTGCACGGCGAGGTCGTCGACGTGCGCTCGGAATGGGTGGATGGCCGCCGCGCCGTCGAGACGTTCGTCACCGTCGAAGCCGCCGACTACATGAAGGGCGACCTCGGCGAGCGGGTCACGTTCAAGGTGCCGGGCGGACAGCTTGGGCGATATCGCACCGTGTTCGTCGGGGCGCCGACGTTCCAGCCCGGCGACGAAGTGGTGCTGTTCCTGAAGGCGGCCGGCCCGTCGTTTCCCTACATCATCGGCCTGAGCCAGGGCGTGTTTCGCATTGTCAGCGATGCGCAGAGCGGGCGACGGCTGGTCACGCCACCCGCCGTCATGGCTGCGGCCGGTCTCGACACCGTGACGATCGTGCGCGGCGATGCGGCGCGAAGGGCCGTCCCGCTCGAGACGTTCCGCGAGTCGGTGCGCCTCGCGATGGCGGAAGGAGCCGGACGATGAGGCGCCTGATCGCCTGCGCGCTGTGCGTGCTGTGCGCGGCCGCCTTCGCGCCGCACGCGCAGGCCTACCTGAAGCTCGGCACGCGTGCGAACGGCCGGCTCGTGACGCTGCAGTGGCGGACTTTTCCGATCCGCTACTTCGTCACCAACCGCGGCGTCGCGGGCGTGTCCGCACCGCAGCTCGAGGCGACGGTCGAGCGCGCCTTCGCGACGTGGGACGGCGTCCAGGGCGCGTCGCTCTCGTCGCAGTTCGCCGGGTTCACGTCGGCGAGCCCGCTCGACGACGACAGCGTCAGCGTGATCGGGTTCGTCAACCGCCCCGACCTCGATCGTGTGCTCGGGTCGACCTCCTTCACCTTCGACGTGGTCAGCGGCGAGGTCGTCGAATCGGACATCTTCTTCAATTCGTCGTTCCCGTGGTCGGTCAGCGCGTCCGGCGAAACGAACCGCTTCGACCTGGAATCGATCGCGCTGCACGAGATCGGCCACCTGCACGGGCTCGGACACTCCGCGCTCGGCGAAACCGAACTGCGCGCGGGCGGACGGCGAGTGCTCTCCGCCGAGGCCGTCATGTTCCCGATCGCGTTCTCGGCCGGGACGACCATCGGCCGCACGCTGCGCGCCGACGACATCGCCGGCATCCTCGACCTGTACGCCACGGCGGACGAACGGAGGCAGACCGGCAGCATCAGCGGCCGCATCACGAAGAACGGCAGCGGCGTCGCTGGCGCCCACGTCATCGCCTTCAACCCGGCGTCGGGGAAGCTGGTCGCGGGCTTCACGCAGGCCAACGACGGCAGCTTCGTGATCGCCGGGCTCGAGCCGGGGGTGCACGTCCTGCGCGTCGAACCCCTGGACGACGGCGACGTCGAGAGTTTCTTCGACGCGAGCGTGAACGTGGACGTGAACTTCAAGCCGGCATTCTCGACACGGCTCATCGTCGTTCCGCGCGGCGGCACGGCCCGCAATGCGGACATCACCGTGGTGGCCAAGTGAAGGGGCCGGCCGCCCTCGTCCTGGCAGCCGCGGTGGCGCTGCCCGCAATCGCGAGCGCGCAGGGGAGCGGAGGAGACGTGCCGCACGCCGGCACGTTCGAGATCAGCGGCGGCGTGCAGTCGACCGGCGGCTACAGGTTCGACACGGCGCTCGCCAACGAGACGCGCAACCCGTCAACCGGCGCGGATCCGCTGACCCTGTTCCAGGGAGAGCCGCAGGTGACGAAGGGAATCGGCGTCGCCGCGCATCTCGGGATCTTCGTGAGCGCGCGATGGTCCGTCGAAGGCGGGGTGCAGGTGACGCGGCCGTCCCTGCGGGTACGCACGTCCGGTGATTTCGAGGGCGCCGCTGACACCACCGCCGAGAGCCCGCTCACCGAATACGTGGTCGACGGGTCGCTGCTGTATCACTTCGGACGCGGATCCTTCGTGCCGTTTGCGCTGGCCGGCGGCGGCTACGTACGGCAGGTGCTGGAGGATGCGTCGATGATCGACACCGGCAATGAAGTGCATGGCGGCGGCGGCCTGAAGTACTGGTTCGGCAACAGGCGCTTCGGCCTCCGCGCCGAAGCCCGCGCCTCGTCGCGGAGCGGTGGTGTCAGCCTCGACCCATCGAGCAAGCGCAGGTTCGTGCCGACGTTCAGCGCGGGCGCGGCGTACTTGTTCTGATCAGCGCCGGCTACGCGGTTCTCTCCAACTCCATTCGCACGTTGCCGCCCTCGATCCGGTACCACCCGATCGATCGGCCCGCCCAGTCGGCCCCGCTCTGTCCCTGCAGGCCGACCGCGATGCCGTCATGCCACTCGAGCCGCGCGCGATGGACGTGGCCGCACAGCACCAGCCGCACGCCCGCGGCGCGCGCCGCCTCCCACAGCCGGCGGCGATCGGCGGCGGGAATCTCCATGGCGACTTCGATCTCGACGCGCGAGCCCCGCGATCCCGACCAGATGATCGGACCGGTGGGCAGCGGATAGTGATGCAGGACCAGCAGCGACGGCTTGTCGCGCGGCAGCGATTTGCGCAGCCATTCCGCCTGCGCCGGGCGAATACACCCGACGCCGTGCGTGATCTGCAGGCGCCGTCCGCCGACGCGCACGGGCGTCCACGGAATCGGCACGGTATCGATGGCGGCGCCGG
>JABFWM010000148.1 GCA_013362195.1 Acidobacteriota bacterium | reverse complement strand
GGATCAATAGCGCGACTATCGCGCTCGACGCCGCTGCCGTCTGCGCGCCGTACCAGAAACAGGCCACCACGGCGCGCACCAGCGCCGCGAGGTTGGCGCCCCACACGCCGAAAGAGGCGCGCGCCAGCACCGGGTATGGCACGCCAGTCTTCTCGCCGGCGTAGCCGATCAGATTCATCAGCGCGTAGATCACGAGTGAGCTGAGCCCGATCGCGAGCACAAAGTTGATAAAGCTGCCGCACAGCAGGAACAGGCTGGCGGCGAGGTAGTAGCCCCAGAGGCTGTGCACGTCCGACGTCCAGACGTTGAAAATGCTAAAGGCGCCCCAGTTGCGCACGCTCGCGGGTGCGAGGTCTTCGTTGTAGAGGCCGGGGGAAGGGTTGCGGGTTTCCATCTGTCATCTCCTTTGTGTTCTCAAAACTGAGGAAACACCGCCGGACGACCTTGGGCGGCGATGCCCCCGCGTCTGAAGCAAGCTCGCATGCAAGAACAATATTCAGCTTTCGATGACAGAACGTCGGGTCGTCCTCGTAGGCCCCCCAGAGGAAGCCACCATCACAGGGCCGCATATAGACGGCGGCATCCATGATCCGGACCATAGGCAATTCTGCCCGCGCGTCGGGCACCGGCTCCGTGACGAACAATTGCTGCATTGTCGGGATAAGGGGAACACGAATTCCGCTGGCTTCGGCCACTTGTCGTGTCCAGGCGCCAGCGGCATCTACGACAATCGGGGCGCGAATGCGACCGCGAGTAGTGTCTACGCCCGTGACCTCGCCATCCTCGATCAGCACGCGCGTTACCGGAGTCTCCGGTAGCACCTCCACACCTTGCGCCTGCGCCGCGCGAGCGAAGCCGATGGCCAGTTGGGCAGGATTGAAATACATGTCATCGCCGATGCGCATCACCGCCGCGACTCCCGTCGTTTCAAGAAACGGGTTGAGCCGGTGGGCCGCGTCCGGGGAAAGCTCCTCCACGTCCAGACCGTGGCGCCGGCCCCGCAGGATGTCTTCCTGAATGACCTCGGCATCTTCCGGGCGGCGCGCAACCTTGAGGCTACCCGACTGCACCCAATCCAGAGGCTGGCCGGTGTCCGCAGAGAACCGCCTGATCTTGCTTGCCGCCAACGTGATCAAGTCGATCATCAAGTCATTCTTGCGCAAGCAACTGACCATGCCAGCCGCTCGCGGAGAAGTCTGTGAGCCGATTTGGTGCCGCTCGAGAAGCGCGATGCGGTGGGTGCGCCGTTTTGCCAGATTGTAGGCTGTAGCCGCTCCAAGTCCACCCGAGCCAATCACGATCACGTCCACGGATTCGGCCATCGCTGGTTCTCCTGTTGGTCACGCCAGTCGACCTGTCGGTCCGGGGGCGTTTCAACCATGATATGCGCTCGGGAACTGGACTGGGCGCGGCCGCGAACTCGCGGATGGCGGTCGTGTACCGACAAGCTGCCAATCACCGCGCGTAGCATTCGACGGCAGCAACGGGTCCCTGAACCGCCGTTCAGACCACCGGTCTCGATTCATCCGCTTCTGCCCGATATCCGCCTCGAGAAGCATCGAGACGCTTCTCCGCGAGGGCTGTTTAGCGCCTTGAATCCGCAGCCGTCGATGGCCACCACGTCGCTGGATAGCAGCTTCAGTCCGCGACACAGCTCGACGAAACGCCGGCATACGCTGCGAATGGTCACTCCGTTGGCATGTCGACAATCTGCAAGCGTACTCAAGTCCGGCGCAAGACGCCCCGTCATTCACATCAGCTCGACATCGCGCTGTGATTCGCGCTCAAGACGCCAGCCCGATGCGATCCGGTTGAGATACCCATGCTGGTCAGGCGGGCGGTCCATCGGTATCACCGGGCGCCACGCTCGGCTGCACAAGCCGATGCGTGCGACTCGTGCGTTCGTTGATCGCGTCCATCACGAGTTCCGCGATGATGTGCCCCGTCGACTGGCCCGTACGCTGCACAACGGCCGTGACGGTGTGAGGAAACGCCACATCCGGCGGCACGCCGTCGTACACGATCAGCGAGACCTCGGTGCCTACTTTCCTGCCGCTCTCTACCAGCGCGCGGTACGCGCCCGTTCCTGCGATGTTGTTGTCGACCAGCACGGCGGTGGGCGGCTGCGCGCGGCTCAGCAATGCTCGCATCGCTTCATGGCCGCCGGTCCTGTCGAATGACGTATCAACTAGCAAAGACGTGTCCGGCTCTATGCCGGCACCGCGTAACGCAGCCAGGAAACCCTCGCGACGCTGGGCAGCAAAGCTCATCGACAGCGGCGCGCTGACCATTGCAATGCGCCGATGACCGAGCCCGATCAGACGTTCGGTGGCCGCGCGCGCACCCGCCTCGTTATCGAAATCGAACCATCTATAAGGCTGCGATGTATTGGTACGGCCGTACGCGACGAAATGAAACTTGTGGTCCTGCAGGAAACGTATGCGCGGATCGTCGACGAGCGTTCGCGCGACGACGAGCGCATCCACCAGCTTGCTGCCGACGAGCCGGCGATACGAATCCAGTTCGGCGCCTGGCCGCGCCGACACGATGATCAGATCCAGCCCATTCTCCGCGAGCGCCTCCGTCATGCCTGCGACCACTTCGCCAAAGCGCGGGTCGCCGAGATCGCCCGCGCCGAACGGATAGACAATGCCGACCGCCTCTGCGCGTCCGGTGGCGAGCCGGCGCGCGGTCGGGTCCGCGTGGTAACCAAGCGCTGCCGCGGCCGCTTTCACCCTGTCGCGGGTGGCTTAATTCACGTCGTCGTA
>JABFWM010000300.1 GCA_013362195.1 Acidobacteriota bacterium | reverse complement strand
ACACACGTGTCCCGCCGCAGCGCCACGCACGACACACAGGATCACGATGGCCGCAGCAGTTTCGTTGCAGGCCTACTCGCCGCGGAGAGCGATCGCCGGATCGACGTGAGCCGCGCGACGCGCCGGAACGTAGATGGCGAGCAGAGCGATGCTCGAGAGCACGACAATGACGATCGTGAACGTCGCGGCGTCGTCCGGCGACACGCTGAACAGCAGACGCGCGACCGAACGGCGCAGCATCCAGGCGGCGCCGGCGCCTGCGGCAACGCCGCTCGCGACCATCCACGCGCCTTCCTTGATCAAAAGCGTAACGACGTGACGCCGCGTCGCCCCGAGCGCCATCCGCACGCCGATCTCGCGCGTCCGCTGGCGGACCGCATACGCGACGAGCGCGGCGACGCCGACGGCCGCAAACGTGACCGCCATCATGCTGAAGATCGATACGACCACCGCGCTGAAGCGCCACGGCGCGCGCACTCGTCCGACGATATCCGTCATCGTCGCAATCGCATCGACGCGCAGCCGTGGCTCGAGTTCAGACATGACCGTCCGCAGGGCGGGTACGGCCGCAGCCGGATCGCCGGCGAGGCGCAGGACGAAGTACTGGACCGGATCGGGCGCCTGGCGATATGGCAGGTACAGATCGAATCGCGGCGTCTCGATCTCGCGGTAGCGCGCGCTTTCGACGACGCCGACGACGGTCTGCCAGCCCGGGCGGCTGGCATCGCCGGGTGCGCCGTAGGTCAGCAGGCGGCGTCCGATTGGATCCTGTCCGGGCCAGAGCCGCCGCGCGAGCGCCTCACTGACGATGACGACTGCGGGGCTTTTCGCGGTGTCGGTATGCGCAATGAGCCGTCCGCGGAGCAGACGGATGTCCATCGCGGCGAAGTAGCCGGGCGTGGCCACTTCCCAGTTCACGATCGGGTTGCGGGCGGAACTCTCGGCACTCAGCCGCTGCCCTTCGAGGAGGACGCCGGCGTCCATCCCGATTGGGCCGTGCGCGAAAGGCCGCTCCGAGATCGCGCCGGCGGCGATGCCGCCAGGCACGCGCGTTGCGCGATCGGCGATCGCATCAACGAGCGACCAGCCTTGCGCGCTCGCGGCGGCGGCGCCCTGCGGGCCGGTGACACGAAACGTCAGGACGTGAGTCGGATCGAATCCGAGATCGAGCCGCAGAAGCGCGACGAAGCTCCGCGTGAAGAGGCCCGCTCCGGTCAGCAAAACCAGCGCCGCGGCGATTTGCGCGGCGACCAGCGCTTTTCGTACGCGCGGCGACGCGGCAACGGCCGTTCCCGCTCCTGCGCGCTCCTGCAGTTCGGGGAGGAGGTGCAGCGAGGTGTGATGCCAGGCCGGGAGCACGCCAACGATCACGGAAGTGACGAGGGCGATGGCGACCGCTGCGAGCATCGCCCGGGCGTCGATCGACGCCTGATCGAGCCGCGGCACTTCGATCGGTGCGAGGCCGACGATGGCGCCGAAGCTGGCATAGGCGAGCGCGATGCCAGCGCCGGATGCGATCAGGGACAGCAGCAGCGACTCGCAGAGCAGCTGGCGGACGATTTGCGCACGACGCGCGCCCAGCGCGAACCGCACCGCGACTTCCCGCCGTCGCGCGGCACCGTACACGAGCAGCAAACCGGCCGCATTCATGCAGCCGATCATCAGCAGCATCGCGGCGGCGCCGCCTATCGCGAAAAGCGCCGGGAGTGCCGGTCCGACCAGGTGCTTCAGGATCGGCGTCGCGACCACGACCATCGTGCTGTCGCGGGACCCGTTCTCGATCTCCGCGCGCCGCGCGATCGTCGACAGTTCCGTCATCGCGTGCTGCACGGTCGCGCCCGGCTGCAGTCGCGCAACGGCATACATCGCGCGGACGTCATCGGCATTCCCGTACTTGACGGCGGCCGCTGCAAGCGCAGGCCCGAGGGGAATCCAGACGTCGGCGCCCGACGGGACGCGGAAGTCGGCGGGCATGACGCCAATCACCTCCCACGGCTTCGCGTCGCGCCCTTCTCCGACCGTGAGCACGGTGCCGACGACTTTTGGATCGGACGCGAAGCGCCGCCGCCACAGGTCGCCGCTGAGGATCACGCGTCCCGGCGCGTTCGGCAGATCGTCTTCCGGCCGGAACGTCCGCCCGAGCAGCGGAGGCGCGCCCAGCACGTCGAAGAACCCGGCCGAGACCGCATTCATCGACGCCCCGAACGGCTCTCCGGGGGACGCGATCTGTAATTCGCCCCAGTTCACCGATCCAAACAGTTCGATCCGGCTGAGACTGTTCGGCCCTGCACGCCACGCGGCGAGATCACGCAGCGACACTTCGACGATCGACTGCGACCGCGCCTCGTCCCTTCCCCACAGCACGACGACACGATCCGGATCCGCGATCGGCAGCGGGCGCAGCAGCACCGCGTCGGCAATGCTGAAGATCGCCGTGACCGCGCCGATGGCGACCGCGAGCATCAGGACGATGACGATGGGAATGGCGCCGCTCCGCCGGAGGCTGCGGGCGGCGGCGCGGAGGTCGTGCACGAGTGGCATGAATCCTCGCGATCCTCAGGATGACGCTTTCGCGCGTGTGCGGCGTGCGACCGGCCGGCGCCCGAGTGCCGATGGCGCACGCGCGCCCTGGCCGGCAGCGTCAGCGTGCCGCGACACCGTCCATTCGGGTGCGGTCGAGGGTGCCGTCTCGAGATCGAGGGGGAGTTTCTCGAGAAACAGATCCAGGTTGCTTCGCTTCACGAGGTGCGGCACGACGTGCATGCGCGTC
>JABFWM010000591.1 GCA_013362195.1 Acidobacteriota bacterium | reverse complement strand
CCCGAGCGGATCCGCGCGGCGGTCGAAGGGTCGCTGAAACGCCTCGGCATCGAGACCATCGACCTCCTCTACCAGCATCGCGTCGATCCCGCCGTGCCGATCGAAGAGGTGGCGGGCACGGTGAAGGAGCTGATCGCCGAGGGGAAGGTGAAGCACTTCGGGTTGTCGGAGGCGGGGGTGCGCACGATCCGCCGCGCGCACGCCGTGCAGCCGGTAACGGCGCTCCAGAGCGAATATTCATTGTGGTGGCGCGAACCGGAGCAGGAGATCCTCCCGGTGCTCGAGGAGCTGGGGATCGGCTTCGTGCCCTTCTCGCCGCTGGGAAAAGGCTTCCTCACCGGCAAGATCGACGAGACGACGACCTTCGACGCCAGCGACTTCCGCAACACCGTGCCGCGCTTCGCGCCGGAGAACCGGAAGGCGAACCAGGCGGTCGTGGACCTCGTCGGCGCGATCGCGGCGCGGAAGAAGGTGACGCCCGCGCAGCTCGCCCTTGCCTGGGTCCTGGCACAGAAGCCGTGGATCGTGCCGATCCCGGGCACAACGAAACTTCATCGTCTCGAGGAGAATCTCGGCGCGGTGAACGTCGACCTGACGTCGGACGACCTTCGCGAGATCGACGGGGCGGCATCGAAGATCACCGTGCACGGGCACCGGTACGGCGCAGGCTCGCAGCAGATGATCGACCGATGAGCACGCACATGCTCTGGCGGGGCGCTCTCGGCCCGCTCACCCTCGCACTGGCGGTGACCGGCGCAGATGCGCAGGCACAGACGGTGACGGACATCGTCGTCACCCACAGCGGGATGGGCCAGCCGCAGCTCGCGTCGCGGGAGCACTTCACCGGCGTCGCTCGGGTCTTTCCGATGTTCGCAGCAGCGGCCACGAGTGGCGCGCGCCCCTCCGGCGGCATCGTGTCGTTCGATGCGGGCGCGCGCACCGCGTGGCACACGCATCCGCGCGGTCAGACGCTGATCGTGACGGCCGGCGTCGGGCGCGTGCAACGCTGGGGCGCGCCGCCCGAGGAGATCCGGCAGGGCGACGTGGTCTGGATCGCGCCCGGCGTAAAGCACTGGCACGGCGCGGCGCGGATCACGGCGATGACGCACGTCGCGCTCAGCGAGGCGGTCGACGGGAAGGTGGTCGAGTGGCAGGAGCAGGTGACCGACGCGGAGTACGCCGAGAGCGTCGGTCGTGGCGGCGCGGCCACGTCCACGTCGGGGACCGTGGTCGCCGGCGCGGAACCGTCGGCGGCGCAGCGATTGATGGGTGACATCGCGCCGAAGCTGGCGCAGCTCACGGACAGCGTGCTGTTCGGTGATGTCTGGGCGCGTTCCGGCCTCTCCGCGCGAGACCGCAGCCTAGCTACCGTCAGCGCCCTGATCGCGATGAACCGCCCCGATCAACTACGGTCCCACCTGACCCTGGCGCTGCAGAATGGGGTGACGCCTGAGGAGCTCATCGAGGTGATCACCCAGCTGGCGTTCTACACGGGCTGGCCGAACGCCGTCGGCGCCGTGGGCATCGCGAGGCAGGTGTTCGAGGAGACGCGTGCTTTGCCGCGAAAAATGCCATAATTTTTTCCGAGGCCTCACAGCCTAGCTGGCGGACCGAAAAACAGGGTCGGCGCCGCTCGCGATGGCGTTCGCGAAGAGCACGATGGCGCGCCGGTCGAGTCGCTCGGCCGCCGTGCGCAGCCTGTCATACGTCGCGCGGCGCATCCACTTGGGCCGGCCGTCCGTCGAACGCTCCACCGGCCACATTGCCGCTTCGCCCAGGCGCGCCCTCACCTTCCCCGATCGCCGCAGGAGGCGCGCGGGCTCCTTCTCCCTCTGGCAGGCATACCGGAGCCCTGCACAGGTGCGACAGGCGTAGCGCGCCTGCCATCCCGTCCAGAAGAGCGTGGCCGCCCGGCATCCGCACGAGGGACACGTCGCCCACCAGCGCACGCCGCCGAAGAACGGCGTCGTCACCGTCAGCTTGATCGGCTCGCACGTCACGGGCGGCAGCTCGGCCGCGCCCGCGTGACCGGACCACAGTTGAAGGACGCGGACGCGGTCGCGTCCATCGGCATGGACGCGGAAGTCCAGGCGTCCTCCCATGCAGCCTCGACGCGACCATCCTGGACTGCTCCACGGCATGCCGCCCGAGTCGAAGGCACCGGAACGGCGCAGGTCGGACATGCGCAGCACGACGGCGTCCTCGACGAGCCCGTGTTTGGCGCAGCCAGGAGCAGAGCCGGCGCCCTTGGCCCTCGCTTTCACTCGAGGCGAAATCAATTGGCTAACCTATGCGGACGAGATGGCTGCGGACATCCGGGCGTGGCGCGGCCGACGAGTCAGTGACGTCGGGGCGCATCGGCGGGAACTTGGCCGACATGTCCCAGCGCGGCCATGCGTCCTCGTCACGGTCCGCGTACTTCGCAGCGTACTGCGCGCCGCTGCGCGATGGGTCATACACTTCGACCTTGGTTCGGCCGCGCGTCCACGCCGCGGCCACGGTGTCGATCGACAACGCGCTCGTGCCGGCCAGCACGGCGTGGACATGGTGCACGCCGCCGGCGCCCCGTTCACACGCGGCGAACCAGGTGACGCGTCCCCCGCCCCTGCGTTCAAGGCGGCGAATGAACCCGTGCTCGAACTCCGACCAGAGCGCCGGCGGCGTGATCTTGCAGTTCCGTGGCGTCAGTGTCACCCAGTGGTCCCAGCGATACAGGGCGATGAAGTCGCCCAACCGCGACGCTCGGGGCGTCGCGGGGTCCGCCGCGGGGCC
>JABFWM010000562.1 GCA_013362195.1 Acidobacteriota bacterium | reverse complement strand
GCGCGATGGCCACGCTGACGCGTGTGCCGGCCGTGCTGGCCGAACGGCGGCACCCCGCCGCCGACTCGCCCAACATGGTGGTGCGCCGCGCGACCCACGACGATGTGGTCCAAAAGCTGAAACAGGACCAGCGCGAACAGGACGCGCGCCGCGTCGCGCAGCTGAAGATTCGCGAGCGCGGCCTGTCGATGAAGCTGACCCGCGTCGAGTACATGCTCGACGGATCGCGGGTGATCTTTTATTACACCTCGGAATCGCGCGTCGATTTCCGCGAGCTGGTGCGCGATCTGGCGGCGCACTTCCGCACCCGGATCGAGATGCGGCAGATCGGCGTGCGCGACGAAGCGAAGATGCTCGGCGGGTACGGACCGTGCGGACGTCCGCTCTGTTGCACCACCTGGCTGACCAGCTTCGAGCCGGTGTCGATCAAGATGGCGAAGCAGCAGCAGCTCAGTCTGAGCCCCTCGAGGCTGTCGGGCATGTGCGGACGGCTGAAGTGCTGCCTGCGTTACGAGCTGCCGAACGGCAACGGCGTCAAGCACGCCGGCTGCGCCGACAACGGGAACTGCTCGAACCCCACGGGATGCGGCAGTTGTGCCACGGGTGGCGGCTGCGGGTCGTGTTCACACCACTCGTGATCCGTCTTCGTCGTGACGCCGGGGATCTGACGTACACGGAGAGGCGGCGAGCTCGGGGAGATCGGTCAATGGGCCTCTTCTCTTGTGAACATGACGGCGTGCGCTCCGTCTGCTCGGCGTCCGTGAATGTACAGGCGCGTCAATGGTGAGCGCAGCGGTCAAGCCGCGAATCGCGATCACCGTCGGCGATCCCGCGGGCATCGGCCCGGAGATCGCGATAAAGGCGGCGGCCGACAGCGCGGTGCTGGACGCGTGCGAGCCGATCCTCTACGGTCCCTACACGTCGGCGGAGCTCGAGCCGTTCCCGCCCGGCGCACTGTCGGCCGGCGCGGGGCGCGCCGCGTACGACGCGATCGTGGCCGCGGTGAGAGACGCGCAGGCGGGCACGATCGATGCGATCGCGACGGCGCCGGTGAACAAGGAAGCATTCGCGCTGGCCGGTCTGCCGTGGAAGGGACACACCGATCTGCTGGCGCACCTGACCGGCGCGCCGAACGTGGCGATGATGTTCCACGCGGATGAACTGCGCGTCGTGCTCGCGACGATCCACGTCCCGCTGAAAGACGTCGCGCGGCTGCTGACGCCCGCCTTGCTCGAGTCCGTCATCGATCTCACGGCCCGCGAGCTGCCGCGCTTCGGATTTTCCACGCCCCGGCTTGCCGTCACCGGGCTGAACCCGCACGCCGGGGAGCACGGCGTCATCGGAAACGAGGAGGAGACGTCCCTTCGTCCCGCGATCGAGGCGTGCCGCGCCCGCGGCATCGACGTGACCGGACCATGGCCCGCTGACACCGTGTTCGTCCGCGCGTCGCAGGGCGCCTACGACGCGGTCATCGCGTGTTACCACGACCAGGGGCTGATCCCGGTGAAGCTGGTCGCGTTCGGCCGCGCGGTGAACGTGACGCTGGGACTGCCGATCGTCCGCACGTCGGTGGATCATGGCTCGGCGTTCGACATCGCCGGTCGAGGCCTCGCCGCGCACGGCAGCCTGGTGGCAGCCGTCCTGCTCGCGGCCCGGCTCGCGCGCGCGAACCGCAGCGGAGCCTCGAGCATCGAGCCGGTGAGTGCGACACGCGTGCAGAGCCGTGAGCCCTGAGCCCTGAGTCCCGCGCTTTTCTCCCGCCTCGCGCTCGCCGCCGTGACGGCGTTCTACATCGTCCTCGGCCTCGTGATCCTGACGCCTGACGCGGTCTACTCCGGCGACATCGGCGTCAAGTTCGTGCAGGCGCGCGCGCTCGCGGCGCACCGCTTCGTGTCGCTCGACATTCCCTATCCCGGCGCGTTCCTCGATCCGGGTCGCCGCTTCTTTGCGCTGCGTCCGCCGTTCGTGATGCGCGCCGGCGGCGAGACGCAGGCGATCTTCCCGCCCGCCTCCGCTGCCGTGCAGGCGGTTGCCGTCGCGTTCGGCGGCGTGCAGGGGATGGTCGCGGTCACGCTGCTCGCGGCAGTCGTCACGCTGTACTCGACGGCGCGGATGGCGGAACCGGCGCTCCGGCCGTTCGTGACGGTCGCGCTCGGCCTGGGCGGACCGTTCTGGTTCTTCGCGATCTGCGGCTGGGAGCACGCGCCGGCGGTCGCTGGCGGCGCGGCCGCGTTCGCGTGCGCCCTCGTCGCGCCGGTGCGCTGGGCCGGTCTCTTCGCCGGGTTGTGCCTCGGTCTCGGCGCCACGCAGCGCGACGAGGTGTTGCTCCTCGCTCCAGGCCTGCTGCTCGTCCTCTGGCTGCGGACGCGTGCGTGGCCGCCGATCGCGATTGCGGCCGGCGCACTCGTCGTCGTGGTCATCGCGACGGCTGCGGTGGACGTGTGGTGGTTCGGACGTCCGCCCGCCGCGCACCTGCGGCATGCCGTCCACTTCCTGCAGGGATCGTGGATGGCTGCGGAACCGGGCGCGGACGTGCCGTCGCTGCGGCCGTTCACGATGCGCCAGCGCTACGAGACCGTCGTTCAATACTGGCTGTTCGGCTACGGCAACGATCGCCTCATTGCCGCCTACGTCCTCGGCTTTCTCGTCGCGGTGGCGCTGTGGTGGCTGCGCCGATCGTCGGCGGGTCTGCTGGTCTGGCTGATCGCGGTCGTGGCGCTGGCAGGGATCGATCTCTACGAGGTCGTGACGGCGCCGAAGTGGCTCGCGGGCAT
>JABFWM010000041.1 GCA_013362195.1 Acidobacteriota bacterium | reverse complement strand
GATCGGTCCGAGTACCAGGTGGAGCAGTTGACAGCTAGCCGTCGATGCCGCTCCGACTGGCGCCATGACGTTTTGGGCGATGCTCGACACCTGCCCGGTCGCGTTCGTCATCGTGCCGGTGACCACGCCTTGCCCCATGAGCGTTCCGCCGACGTTGGCGAAGCGTTGCAGTGTGAAAGTGCCGTTGAACGTACCGGCGGTGCCAGTGCTCACCACTGGAATCGCCAGGCCCGGCGCCGCCGGCGGAGCAGGCGCCGCGTCGATGCGTGTCGCGAGCGGCGCCGCGATCAAGGTCAGAACCGTTACGAGCGCCAACAAACTTTTCATTACCATCCTCCGGGTTCATTCATGCCGCAATGACGCGGCGATCCACCGCGCGCACATGCGCGCTGCCCCCATCACGGGGAGTGCCTCGCATATGTGCGAGGCTGGCGCCGTGAACTACAAGAGGCTTGCCGCCTGAGACCTCAGGCGCGCGGCGATGCGAAAACACGCGACGGGTCGCGCGCGCGGCGCGCGACCCGCCCGCGCCGGTGAGTAGTGCCGCGTTGCTATTTTCACCCTGGTGTGTAAGAAGGTGCCTGAGCGTTCAACCATCAGCGTGCAACATGCTGCACGACATCGTGGCATGGAGTGAATGTCGACGATCTCTGAATAAAGGACGTCGCGAATGCGCGTCGCGGTTGACGTGTTCAATTCTGGAGTGTGAAGAACGGTGCGCGAGACTTCGTGCACGCCGTCGGCGGCGCGTATGCGCAACTCGTAGGTGCCGATCGGCAGCGCGCCGATCGGAATGCGCCCGACGTGCTGCAGCCGTGCGCCGGACACGGACGACAGCGGCACCGGCGCTTCCGCCACCGCCTGGCCGTTGCGCAGCAGCTGCGCGTGCACGACGACATCGGCGGCATGGCCGTAGAGCGTGAAGTAGAACGGCAGGTCGGCCGCCGGGTCCTTCTGAATCGGCTCGCCGAGGTTCGGATAGATCAGCGTGCGGCCCACGTACAGCGGCGCGCTCCCTTGCGCGGGCGCACTGGCCACGTCCTGGCTCCGCCGCCTCAGGCCGCGAGCGCGCCCGCCCGTGCCGATCACCCCGATGCGAATGCGGTCTTCACGCTCTGACCCGCGAGAGCGCCGCGAGCGGCGAGCGTTGCGCCGGCCGCAGCCATGAAGAACGTTCGGCGAGTGCAGACCGTGTGCATCCTTTCCGCGGCATCGTGGTCCGCCGCCAGGTTCGTCGCAACCCCTGTGCTAGCATCGACTTCAATGTCGCTCCCCTCGCATCGAATCGGCGCCCTGGGCGCCCTGGTGGCGGCAGCGATCGTTCTGGCCGCCGGCCGTCCCGTTCCCACAATCCACGCTTTTGAGGCTGGTCAGCAGCCGCCGGCGAACGCACCCGCCGACGACCAGCAGGCGCGCGCGCTGTGCGCCACCTGCCACGCGTTTCCACCGCCCGAGATACTGCCCCGAAGCGCGTGGCGGAACGAGTTCGTTCGCATGATGTTCATCCGCGACAAGCGCCAGCCTCCGCTCGGGCCTCCCGAGGTGGTCTACGGAAGCGTCCAACTGCCGCCCGACATGGCTCAGGTGCTTCCGTACTTCACGAGCCGCGCGCCCGAACGCCTGCCCCCGCCAGAGCGGTGGCCCGATCCCGCTGAATCGCCCGTTCACTTCGCGCGCAGCGAGCTGTCGATGAGCGATGCGCCCACGGCGCCGGCGATCTCCAACGTCCGCCTGGCGCATTTCACGGGCGATCGGCGCCTCGACGTAATCGCGACCGAAATGCGCGAGGGGCTCCTGCTGATCGGTGATCCTCTGAAGCCTGCCGGCAAACTGTCCATTCTCACGAGCACGCCGCACCCCGCGCACGTGACGCTGATGGACGTCGACGGCGACGGACTTCAGGATTTCCTCGTCGCGGATCTCGGCGAGTTCTTCCCCGACGATCATCACAAAGGCGCGGTGATCTGGCTGCGCGGCCTGCCGAACGGGAAGTTCGGGGCCTTTTGGCTGGATGGCTGGCCACGCGTCGCCGACGTGGAGGCCGCGGACTTCAACGGCGACGGAAAGAACGATCTTGCGGTCGCCGCCTTCGGGTTCCATACGACAGGGCAGATCGCCGTTCTCGAGAACCAGACGACCAATCCGCTTCAGCCCGCGTTCGCCACGCATACGATCGACCCGCGCCCGGGCGCCATACACGTCATCCCCGTGGATCTGAACAACGACGGGCACATGGATTTCGTCGCGCTGCTCGCGCAGGAGCACGAGACCGTCGTCGCCTACATCAACACAGGCAAGAAGGATTTCACCTTCGATCGGAAGATCATCTATGCGGCGCCGCACCCCAACTGGGGCTCGTCAGGAATCTCCCTCGTCGATCTCGACAAGGATGGAGACCTCGACGTGCTGCTGACGCACGGCGACTCGTTCGACGACGGCATCGTGAAGCCGTACCACGGGATTCAGTGGCTCGAGAACAAGGGCACGTATCCATTCACGGAGCACACGCTTGCCCAGATGCCCGGCGTGCACCGTGCGCTCGCAGCCGATATCGACGGCGACGGCGACCTCGACGTCGTCGCCTGCGCTCTGCTCGCCGCGGGATCCGACGTCGACGAGAAGATCCTGCCGGCGCTCGTCTGGCTCGAGCAGACAACGCCGGGCGTGTTCGTCCGCCACACGATCGAGATGGGCTTTCCGCGCCATGCGACGCTGGACGTCGGCGATGTCAACGGCGACGGCGCCGTCGACATCGTGGTGGGCAACTTCTCGTTCGAT
>JABFWM010000529.1 GCA_013362195.1 Acidobacteriota bacterium | reverse complement strand
CGCTGCCGTCGCGATCGTCATCGCCTTCGTCGTCGCCGCCGGGATCCTGTCTGCACAGAGCCCGGCGTCGAGCGCGCCCGCTGCTGCGGCAAGTCCGACGCTGCAGGTGGCGGTCGACTACTACAAGCTCCCGAATGGATTGAAGGTCGTGCTCTCGCGCGACACGACGAGTCCGACGGCGGTCGTCGCGGTCTACTACCACATCGGGTTCCGCAACGAGCCGAAGGACCGCACCGGGTTCGCGCACCTGTTCGAGCACATGATGTTCCAGGGCTCCGCGAACCTCGGCAAGATGGCCTTCATCCGCCTCGTCGAATCGAACGGCGGACTGCTGAACGGGTCCACCCGCTTCGACTTCACGAACTATTTCCAGGTAGTGCCCTCGCACGTGCTGGAGCCGGTGCTCTGGGCCGAGGCCGATCGCATGCGATCGCTCGACATCGACATCGAGAACCTCAAGAACCAGCAGGAGGTCGTCAAGAACGAAGTCAAAGTGAACGTGTTGAACCAGCCGTACGGCAGCTTCCCGTGGATCGATCTGCCGATGATCGCCAACGAGAACTGGTACAACGCCCACAATTTCTACGGCGACCTCGCGCATCTCGACGCCGCCACCCTCGACGACGTGCGCGCGTTCTTCAAGACCTTCTACGCGCCGAACAACGCGGTGGTCGTCGTCGCGGGCGATTTCGATCCCGAGCAGACCAGGGCGTGGATCGCCAGGTACTTCGCCGACGTGCCGCCCGCCAGGCTGCCGCCGCCGCCCGATCTGCGCGAGCCGCGGCAGGAGCACGAAAAGCGCGCGAGCCGCACCGACGCGCTGGCGAACCGTCCCGCGCTCGGCCTCGGCTACCACGTGCCCGAGCGATTCACGCCGGAGTGGTTTGCGTTCGGCCTGATCGACCAGGCGCTCGCGCAGGGATCGGACTCGCTGCTGTACGACGAGCTCGTGCGCAAGAAGGGCCTGACCGGCGGCGTGAATGCCGGCGTCAACTGGGGCCTCGGCAACATGTTCGATTACAGCGGGCCGATGCTGTGGATTGTGCAGGTCTTCCACGACACCGCCGTCCCGTCCGGGACGCTGCTCGGCGCCATCGACGACGTGGTCGAGCGGGTGCGCAAGAGCGGCCTCGATCAGGCCGCGCTCGATCGCGCGCGCGTGAAGATGCGCTCGGATCTCTACACGAACCTCGAGCAGTTCGCCGGCTTCGGCCGCGCCAATCTGCTCGCCGCGTTTGCGCTCTTCGACGACGACCCGTCGAAGATCAACCAGCTCGAGGACGGCTTCGCGCGGGTGACCCCGGCGCTGGTGCAGAAGACCGCGGAGGAATATCTGCGGACCGGCAACCGCACCGTGTACGTGGTGAACCGCGGCAAGAGCGGCGCACCGGATCAGAAGGAGGCGCGGTGATGATCCGCAACGTGTTGCTCGCGTCCATGCTCGGCTGCCTCGCGGTCGCGCCGGTGCCCGCGCAGCAGAAGCCGCCGGCGCCTGGCTCGCCCAAGGATTTCGTGCTGCCGACGGCACGACGGTTCACGCTCGCGAACGGCTTGCCCGTGACGATGGTGCCGTTCGGCCAGGTGCCGAAAGTCGCGATTCGCCTCGTCGTGGCCGCCGGCAACGTCTATGAAGGGAAGGACGAAGTCTGGCTCGCCGACACCACCGGCAGTCTCATGCGCGAGGGCACGACGAGTCGCGCGGCCGACGCCGTCGCGCGCGCGTTCGCGGGCATGGGCGGCGAGCTTGGCGTCGCCGTCGGCGCCGACGAGACGTCGGTGGCCACGGAGGTGCTCTCGGAGCGGGGCGCCGAGGCGGTGCAGCTGCTGGCTGACGTCGCGCAGCACCCGCGGCTCCCCGAATCGGAGCTCGATCGCATCAAGGGCAATCTGCTGCGGAACCTGGCGATCCAGCGCAGTACGCCGCAGGCGATCGCGCAGGAGCGTTTCGCGCAGCTCCTCTACGGCGAACATCCCTACGGGCGCATCTTCCCGTCGGAGGCGGCGCTCAGGGGCTACACCATCGACCAGGTCCGCGCCTACTACAAGAAGCACTCTGCTGCGGCCCGCGCACGACTGTACGTCGCCGGCGTGTTCGACGCGGCAGCCATGGAAGCCGCGGTTCGCCGCGCGTTCGACGGCTGGGAACGCGGCGACGCGACGAAGGCGCCGGGGGTACCGGCCGCTGCCGCGCAGCGGTTCGCGCTGATCGATCGGCCCGACGCGCCGCAGTCGACCGTGCTCCTCGGGCTGCGCGTGCCGAGCCCGTCGCACAAGGACTGGGTGACGCTCGAAGTCGCCGACTCGCTGCTCGGCGGCGCGTTCGCCTCACGCATCACCTCGAACATCCGCGAGCAGAAGGGCTACACGTATTCGCCGTTCAGCGCGATCGACGCGCACCCCGGTCAGGCGCACTGGGTCGAGACCGCCGACGTCACCACCAAGGTGACGGGGGAGTCGGTGAAAGAGATCGTCTACGAGATCGAGCGCCTGCGGAAGGACGCCCCGCCTGCCGACGAACTGCGCGGCATCCAGAACAACCTCGCCGGCCTCTTCGTCGTCCAGAACGCCTCGCGCAGTGGCGTGATCAGCCGGCTCTCCTTCGTCGACACGCACGGCCTCGGCCCCGATTACCTGTCGACGTACGTGAAACGCGTCATGGCGGTCACGCCCGAAGACGTGAAGCGGATTGCCAACGAGTACCTGACGCCGGACAAGATGACGATGGTGGTCGTCGGCGACGAGAAGACGGTGAAGCCCCAGCTGACGCAGTGGGGCTCGAAATAAAGGATCGCAGGGAGGTCACAGGATGTATT
>JABFWM010000210.1 GCA_013362195.1 Acidobacteriota bacterium | reverse complement strand
GTTGCCGGGATTGAACGTCTCCAGCGTGGCGACCACGGTGCCCTTGACGTCTTTGGTGATGCGGTTGAGCCGCACCATCGGGGTGCGCCCGATGATCTCGAGGACGTTGTCGGCGATCTTCTTTCTCACGATGACTACTGTAGATCGATCCCGCGTCCTTCACCGGTCGCGGCCGACGGCTCCTCACGAGGATCACAAAAGAACGAAGACCACGACGATGATGACTCAGGGCGTCCTCTGCGTTCTCCCCGCGTACGTCATCACCGGCGCGCAAGTCACCCCGGCCTTACAGGTCTCCATGCTGCCGCAGGAGCCGGTACATGAGGAGCGCGGCGCGCTTGGTCTGTGACGGGAGCGTCGACAGGTCCGCCGTCTCGCCCGGCGTGTGATCGTCGTGTCCCATGAGGCCGATGCCGTCGATGATCGCGGGCACCCGATCGGCGACGAACGACACGTCGGCGGCGCCGGCCCGTGCGGGACTCACGGCGGCCACCGCGCCGAGGCCCAGATCGCGGCTGACGCGGTCGTAGCGCGCGAGCAGTTGCGCATTGCCCTCCGTCGGCGCGAGCGGCGGATAGCCGTCGGTGAAGGTGAGCGTCGCGCGGGTATGCGGCAGCGAGGCGGCCGCGACCTGAGTCATGACGTTGCGCGCGCGCTCGAGCTGCGCCTTCGAGAGCGTCCGCAGATCCCCCGTCGCCACCGCGCGCTCGGCCACTACGTTCGATTTTCCCGCCGCCGTGCCGCGGCTCTGCGCGTCGTCGAAGCCGACGAGCGTGCCGCCGAGCACGACGCCGGGGTTGAACGTGAGGAACGCTTCGCCGGCGAGGCGCTGGCGGAAGCCGTCGATCGCCCGCGCGATCTCGTAGATCGCGCCGAAGCCGATATCCGATCGAAAGATCTGCGACGAGTGGGCGGGCGTTGCCGTCACCTCGAGCTTCCAGGCGGACGTGCCGCGGCGCGCCGTCACCGCGTAGCGGGGATCGCCCGGGCCGTCCTCGAAGCCCAGCGCGTACTTCGCCCCGTTCGCGGCGTCCACGAGCGCCTCGCGTGCGCGCGCCTGCGGCTCGCCCGTGTCCTCCTCGTCGCCGGTCATGACGACGACCACGTTCAGCTCGTCGAGCAGGCCGGCGGCGTTCAGCGCCTTGATCGCCTGCACGATGATGACGTCGCCCCCCTTCATGTCGATGATGCCGGGACCTCTCGCGGTGTGCTCGTCGATGCGCTCGAACTTCTGAAACGGGCTGTCGGGCTCGAAGACGGTGTCGAGGTGCCCGATGAGCAGCAGGCGCGGGCCGCGGCCGGAATGCTCGGCGACGAGATGTCCGGCCCGTCCGAAGGCGGCGCCGTCCACCCAGCGGGTGGTGAATCCGAGCGCGTCGAACTCGGCGCGGAACACGTCACCCACCGCGCGCACGCCGGCGAGATTCATCGATCCGCTGTTGATGTTGACGACCTTTTCGAGCAGCGCCAGCGCCTCTCCGGTGTGGGCGTCGACATAGGCCGTCATCGCGCGCTCGGCCTCGGCCGCCGATTGCTGACCCATCAGACCAAGCCACAGGAGCAGGAGGATCATGTGAGGGCTTTGACGTACCGAACGATTTCGACGGCAAACCCTTCGCGTTCGTACAGGCGGCGGGCGCGGGCGTTGCCTTCGAACACGTTCAGCGTCAGTCTGGCAAACCCCTGGGCGCGGGCGCGCTTCTCGGCGGCGCGCAGCAGCGCGGCGGCGGCGCCGCTGCCTTCCGCCGCTTCCGTGACGGCCACCATGCCGAGGTGCGCGTGGGGCTGGCCCGTGAAGTAGTCGACGGCGGGCTCGAGCAGCGCGAAGCCGACGCGCGCGTCGGCTTCGTCTGTCGCGATGAGGAGCAGCGGTCCCTTGACGCGCCCGCCGAAGAACTCGGCGAGATAGCGCGCCTCGCCGGCGACGACTTCTTCGGCGGACCGCCACGGCGGTGGTCCGAACGCCGCGAACCGCTGCACGGTGTGGATGACGAAGTCCCGATCGGCGGCGGTACCGTCGCGGACCTTGACGGCCGGCGCCACGCTACTTCGCGGGCGGCGGCCCAGGCAGCGGCAGGTCGCTGTTGTAGATGGCGTGGCTGATCAGCCATGCGCCGCCGGCGTCCTTCTTCAGGACGACGAGGTACTTCCCTTTGTCGTCGATGGTCTTGCCGCCACCTTTGGCCGGCATCAGCGTCTGCGAGTAGGTGCCGACGTCGACCGCGACGTCGCCCAGCACCCGCGTGTCGGTCGCCTTGATTTCGAGGTTGTGGACCATCATCTGCGACGCGAACTGCTTGTGATACGCCTCGATGGCCGCGCGTCCCTTCTGCGCCGGCGCGTTCGGCGGCATCTCGACGCCGTCCGACGAATACAGCCTGGCAAGGGCCGCGCCGTCCTGCGCGTTGCTCGCCGTCTGATAGGCGGCGCGCGTCTTGGCGATCGCCGCGTCCGCACCCGCATTCCGCTCCGCTCCGCGCTGCTGCGCGAATGCGGCGCCCGCCGCCAGCAATACCGCCGATGTCACGATGGCCATTCGGGATTTGATGTCCGCTGACATGCTCGAGCCTCCTCGCAGTGGCGTGAAACCTATCACACCACGGATGCAACAGACGGACGGATGCTGTCGACGGGTGACACGGAACGGATACGGAGCCGCAACCGCGCAGACGCGATCACTCACCGGGGGTCTTCTGTGGCCTACGCCGGCGCCGCCTCCGGCTGGCGCCCGCTCAGGAGCAGCGCGCCTCCCGTGGTGAGCGCCCACGCCAGCACCGCACAGAAGAAGAACACCGCGCGCACGCCGACGAGCTGCGCGA
>JABFWM010000098.1 GCA_013362195.1 Acidobacteriota bacterium | reverse complement strand
CCTGAGCCCTGAGCCCTGAGCCCTGAGCCCTGAGCCCTGAGCCCTGAGCCCTGAGCCCTACTTGATCGCGGACGTCATCGACACGTGGATGCGGATGTCGATCTCGCCCGCCTCGATCGGCACGGCCACCGCGCGATCGGCCACGTCCGCACGCATGGCGGTCATCATCGGACGCGGCGGCGGGACGAATTCGCGCTGTTCTTCGATCCGGACCACACGATCGACGCTCATGTTCGCGCCGCGGGCGGCCGCTTCGGCGCGGCTCCGCGCGTCGGCGACGGCCAGCCGCAGCGCCTCCCGCTCCGCGGCCTCGCGGTCCTTCAGATCGAACCGGACGCCGCTGACGTTCGTCGCGCCGCTGCCCACCGCCGACGCGATGATCTCGCCCAGCCTCGGCAACGCATCGACGCGCACCTGCAGCTGGTTGCGCGCGACGTATCCGCGCAGCGTCTGCTTCCCGTTGGCGTAATCGAACTCCGGCTGCAGGTCGAACATCGTCGTCTGGATCGCGTCGGCGGCGACGCCGGCGGATTTGAGGCGGTTCGTGACGGCCTCCATGGCCTCGGCGTTCTGGCGCTGGGCGTCCTGCGGTGTCCGCGCGCGGCTTTCGGCGGCAAGCATGACCCACGCGCGATCCGGCGCACGGCGCACCACGCCCTCCCCCGTGCTCACCACGACGGAGTCGTCGGTGCGCTGCTGCACCGGCGGCGGCGTGAGCGGCTGCTGCGCGCGAAGCGGCGCTGCGGCCACCGCCATCAGGAGCACGGACACGGCGACGCGAGCCATGCGAAGCCTCCTTTCGTCAGGGCGTGCACGCGATCCTGAAGCCAATCGCGTACGAGTACGTGTCGGGCGGCACCTTGTGCCGGTGGCTGCACGAGAGCATCCGGACGTCGGCGACGAGCCAGCCCCCGCCGCGCAGGACGCGCAGGTGACCTGACGACGGTCCGCTCGGATTGCGGGTGGGAGAGGTGGCGTAATACGCCGGATCGTACCAATCGTGGACCCACTCCCAGACGTTGCCGGCCATGTCGAACAGGCCGTACGGGTTCGGCGGATAGAGGCGGCACGGCGTGGTGCCGTGGCTTGCCTTCAGCGCCGGATCGGCGAGGAAGTTCGACAGGTTGCGGTCGAGGCGATCGCCCCATGGATACCGTTTAGACTCCACGCCGCCGCGCGAGGCCTTCTCCCACTCTGCTTCGGTCGGCAAACGACAGAGGCGCCCGGTCGATGCCGAGAGCCACGCGCAATACGCCACCGCGTCGTCATAGCGGACGAGCGTGACCGGATGGTCGGCGCGTCCGTCGGGCGGCGACACGTCGTCCCACACGTACGCCGCCCCGGTCTGGCGGAACGCGTTCTCGCGTTCGGCGCCGCCGGCAGTGACGACGAGCGGGAGTTCGTACACCGCTGGCGGACGATGCCCCGTGTCGCGCACGAAGCGTGCGTACTCGGCGTTCGTGACAGGCTGCACCGCGATGAGGAAGTCGTCGAGGTGCACGCGGTGCACCGGCCGCTCGTCTCCTTCCGCATCTTCAGAGCCCATCAGGAACTCGCCGCCCGGAATCAACGCCATTTCCGGCAGGAGATCGGTCGACATCAAGTCATCCAAAGGATAGCGCATGCGGGGATTTCGACTACACTGCCAGCATGAAGCTCGAACCGTTTGCGCTCGAGCGCTACCAGTCGATCTGGGAGCACCGCGTCGCGTGGAACCTGTCGGAAAGCGGGGTCCATCCGCTGCGCGTCGCCGATCTGGTCGACACGCCCGAACTGCAGGTGGCGATGTTCGAGCGGGAGCTCGGGTATCCGCAGACCAACGGCACCATCGAGCTGCGCTCGCTCGTCGCGGCGATGTATCCAGGCGCCGGCGTCGATCACGTCGAAGTCACGAACGGCGGCTCGGAAGCCAATTTCGTGCTGCTGACGCGGCTCGTCCAGGCCGGGGACGAGATCGTGTTCATGACGCCGAACTACCTGCAGGCGCGGGGAGTGGCGCGCGCGCTCGGCGCAAACGTGCGCGAGTGGCCGCTCCGGCAACAGCGTGACGGCTCCTCGATCCGCTGGATTGGCGACCTCGAGGCGCTCCGCGGGATGGTGTCGCGCCGGACCCGCGCGATCCTTCTGTGCAATCCGAACAACCCCACCGGCGCCAGGCTCGACGCGGCGGTGCTCGACGAGGTCTGCCGGATTGCCGCGACCGCCGGCGCGTGGGTGGTGAGCGACGAAATCTATCGCGGCGCCGAACGCGAGGCGGACGAGACCCCGAGCGTGTGGGGCCGCTACGAGCGCGCGGTCGTGACCAGCGGCTTGTCGAAGGCCTATGGACTGCCCGGCCTGCGCATCGGATGGGTCGTCGGACCGCCGGATCTCATCGCGGATCTGTGGGGCATTCACGACTACACCACCATCGCGCCGGGCGCGATCAACGACTGCCTCGCGGGCATGGCGCTGCAGCCGTCGCGCCGCGCCACCCTGCTCGCGCGGACCCGCGGCATCATCCGCGCGAACTACCCGGTCCTGAAGCGATGGATCGATCAGCGCGACGGCTTGACGCACGTTCCGCCCGAAGCCGGGGCGATCGCCTTCATCAAGTACCCGCATCCGATCTCTTCGACGACGCTGACGACGAGGCTCCGCGATGAAGCCGGTGTGCTCATCGTGCCCGGCGATCATTTCGAGATGGACGGCTACGTGCGCATCGGGTTTGGATCCGAACCGACCTACCTGTCGCGGGCACTCGAGGTGACCGGCGCATTCCTCGACAGCGTCATGATGAATGCGCGCTGATCTCGCGCTGGTCGGATTCGGCCACGTCGGCCGACGCTTCGCGACGCTGCTGGAAGAGCGGCGGGACTGGCTCTCTCTCGATTACGACCTCGACTGCCGGATCGTGGGCATCGCGACCGCGCGCCACGGCTGCGTCGTCGCCGGGCATGGCCTCGATGCCATCGCGGCGGCGCAGCGGGAGAACGGGGACCTCCAGGTGAACGGCGCGGTGCCGGCGCACGACAGCTTCGAGGTCATTCGGCATCTCGCCCGGAGCGACGGTTCGCTCCGCGTGCTCGTCGAGACGACCACGCTCGACATCGGCGCGGGGCAGCCGGCGATCGATCACGTGCGCGCGGCGCTGCAGGCGGGCTGCCATGTCGTGACGGCGAACAAGGGTCCCGCCGCCTTCGCCTACGAGGAACTGAGCGCCCTGGCCGCCGACCGCGGCGTGTCGTTTCTGTTCGAAGGCGCGGTGATGGACGGCGTGCCGGTGTTCAATCTGGTTCGCGAAACCCTGCCGGCGGTCGACATCTTCGGGTTTCGCGGCGTCATCAACAGCACGACGAACCACATCCTCAGCGCGATCGAGGACGGCGAGAGCTTCGACACGGCGCTCGCGCGGATGCAGGCGGAGGGGATCGCGGAATCGGATCCGTCGCTCGACGTCGACGGGTGGGACGCCGCGGCCAAGGCGGCGGCGCTGGCAAACGTGCTGATGCGCGCGCAAATCACCCCGCTCGGGGTCGACCGCGAAGGGATCGGCCAGGCCACCGCGCGGCTCGCCATGGCCGCCAAGGGCCGCGGCGCGCGGGTGCGGCTGGTCGCGTCGGCGGCGCGCACGCCGACCGGTGTCCTGACGTCGGTGCGCCCCGTCGAACTGCCCGAGAGTGACATGCTGGCGGGGCTGCGCGGGATGGCGAACGCGCTGATCCTGCAGACCGATCTCCTCGGCGAGATCGCGATCACGCAGCTGGGCGGCAGCCTGACCCAGACCGCCTACGCGCTGCTCAGCGATCTCGTGACGGTCGGTCGCCGGCATCGGCGAGCGCCGAGCGGAGCTGCGCCTGGTCGAAGCCGGTAATCATGCGCTCGCCGATGACGGTCACCGGCACCGAGCGGGCGCCGAGCGCGATCAGCTCGCGGTAGGCGTCGTCGTCCTCCTCGATGTTCTTCGTCTCGAAGCTGTGGCCTGCGCGTGAAAGAAACTCCTTCACCTCGTCGCAGGCGCGTCAATGCGCGCCGGAGTAGACGGTAATCTTCATCCTCCTCCGATTATGGCGCAACCGCTCGACGGCGTGCTGGTGCTCGACTTCACCCGGGTGCTGTCCGGCCCCTACTGCACGATGCAGCTCGCCGACCTCGGCGCCCGCGTGATCAAGATCGAGCAGCCGGGCCGCGGCGACGACACGCGCGCGTGGGGCCCCCCGTTCGTCGACGGCGAGAGCGCGTACTTCCTCAGCATCAACCGCAACAAGGAAAGCCTGGCGCTCGACTTGAAGCACGCCGGGGCGCAGCGGATCGTCAGCGCCCTGCTCGATCGCGCCGACGTCCTGGTCGAGAATTTTCGTCCCGGCACGATGGCGCGATTCGGCCTCGATTACGCGACCGTGGCGCGGCGTCATCCGCGCCTGGTGTACTGCTCGATCTCGGGGTTCGGTCAGACCGGCCCGCGCCGCGCGGAAGCGGGCTACGACGCGATGATGCAGGCCGAGGGCGGATTGATGAGCATCACCGGCGCGGCGGACGGACCGCCATTCCGTCTCGGCGTCGCCATCGCCGATATCGCCACCGGTCTCTTCGCGGCCCAGGGCGTGCTCGCTGCGATCCACGCGCGCGAGCGCACCGGCTGCGGCCAATACGTCGACGTCGGCATGCTCGACTCGGTCGCGGCGCTGCTCACGTATCAAGCGGCAAGTGCGTTCGCGACCGGCGGCACGCCGTCGCGGATGGGGAACAGGCATCCGTCGATCGCGCCGTACGACACCTTCTCGTCCGCGGACGGCGAGTTCGTGCTGTCGGTGGGCAACGACGAGCAGTTTCGCCGCCTGTGCGACGTGCTGGGGCGCTCCGCGCTGGCCGCCGAGGCGCGCTTTTCAAGCAATGCCGCCCGCGTCAGCAACTACGACGCGCTGCGGCCGGTGCTGCTCGACGCCTTCGGGCGGTGGCGGCGCGACGCGCTGCTGCGCGCGCTCACCGATGCGGGCATCCCGTGCGGCGCGGTCCGCAGCGTCTCCGAGGCGCTCGCCGACCCGCAGCTGGCCGCGCGCGACATGATCGTCGAGCTGCCCCACGCCACCGCCGGCAACGTTCGCGTCCTCGGCAATCCAATCAAGATGTCCGCGACGCCGCCGCATGTCACGCAGGCGCCGCCGACCCTCGGTCAGCACACGCGATCGATCCTGCGCGACGATGTCGGGTTGAACGACCAGGAGATCCAGTCGCTGTTCGAGGCGGCGGCCATCCACCTGTAATCGCGCACCGACGTCAGTGCGTTGACGGACCACGCCCCCGTGCCCGTACGTTCACGGGCCGCGCAAGCGACAGAGCCGTGTTCAGCGTTCGACGAAGGGAATGAGCTCCTCGAGCACGGCCGACAGGAGCTGCTCGTCGGTGATGTCGCCGATCGGACCGCCGAGCACGCGCTCCGTTCCGACGTTGCGACGGCCGCGGCCGCGGCTCGTGCGCAAGAGCACCGCGGGCGCCTCGCGCTCGGTGTCCAGCGACAGCTCCAGGTAGTCGTCTGGCGCGAACTCCGCGCCGAGGCGCACCGTCTGCCCTGGTGTCGTCATCCTGAAGCGGTGGCCTTCGGCGATGAGCGCCTGAGCCAGCGCTTGCAGCGTGGGCACGGCGATGTGGGTCAGGAACGGCTCGTAGTCGCGCGACGCCTGATCGGCGCGCGTCCGGCGCTCGACGGCGCGGCGCTTGGCCTGCTCGATGGCGCCGCGCAGGCGCCGCCGGACATCGGACACTTCCATCAGGCGAGCTTCTCGGCGAACGACGTGTCGATGCCGTCGCGGCGAAGCGCCGTCAGCAGCGCCTGCTTGTCGAACGCCTTGCGGTACGCCTCGATGACGTGCACCGTGCCGTCGCGCACGAACCCGGCGAGCGCATCGTTGAGCGGCATCATGCCGTGCCGGCGTCCGCTCTCGATCGCGAGCGGCAGCTGCGCGGTCTTCGCTTCCTGAATCAGGCTGGCCACCGCCGCGGTATTCAGCAGCACTTCGCGCGCCGCGACGCGGCCGCCCCGGACGCGGCGGACGAGCACCTGTGCGACAACGCCGCGCAAGGAAGCGGCGAGCGCCGCCTGCGCCTGCGCCCGGCGGCCGCCCGGCAGCAGCTCCAGCATGCGATCGACCGCGGCCACGGTCGATGCGGCCGGCAGCGACGCGACGACGAGCCGCCCGGATTCGGCCGCGTCAACCGCCGCGGAGGCAGTTTCCGGCGACCGCAGATCGCTGATGAACAGGACGTCCGGATCCTCGCGGAGCGCCGATCGCACGCCGGCGGCGACGGATTCGCCTTCGCGCACTTCGCGCTGGCTGATGAACGAGCGCCGGCTCTCGTGCACGAACCCGATCTGCGACTCGATCGTGACCACGTGATCGCTGCGCGTGCGGTTGATCAGATCGACGAACGACGCCATCAGCGTCGATTTGCCGCTCGCGCGCGGGCCGGTGATCAGCACGAGGCCATCCGACTGGGCGCAGAGCGCCTGCACTTCGGCGGTGAGCCCGAGCTGGTCCGCCGAGATCGCCTGCGGCGGGAGCATCCGGAAGATGAGTCCCGGGCCGCGGTGATCGCGGAACGTCATGCAGCGGACGCGTCCGACATCGGCGACGTCGCACATCCACTCGGCGGTCAGGCCGCGCTGCCAGGCTTCACGCGCGCCGGCTGGCGCCATGTCGAGCATCAGCCGATCGAGGTCGGCTTCCGCCAGCGGCGTGCCGCGGCCGATCTCGAGCACGTTGATCTCGCCGTCGGCCCGCACCATCGGACGCGACTGCGCGACGAGATAGACGGTGGACGCGCCGCGGGCCGCGGCCACACGGAGCAGCTCGTCGATCGACAGCACGGGCGTCGCATGCGGCGCCGCGGGGATCGACGGCTCCTGACGGATCTGGCGCCGCGAAAGCGGCAGGATCACCGCGCGCTCGGCCGTGGGCTGCTGAGCGAGGGTGACGGGCTGGGGTTCGGCTTCCGCCACAACGGGGGCAGGCTCGTGTTGTGGCGCACGCGTATCGAACGTGACGGCTGGAATGGCGTGCGTCTCTCTTTCGACAACGTGAACGACTTCCGGCGGTACCGCGGCCGACGGGGACTCGGCGGCGAGCGCAACCGGTTGCGGTTCGGTTTCAGCGGCGGCCGGCCTGGGTTCCGGCTGTGGAGGCGGGATGAGATCGATCGCCTCGTGCGCGATCGCAGGCGATTCTAGATCACCGAGCGGGCTCGATGGAATGGGCGCCTGCGCCGGCCTGGCTTCGTGCGGCTGCGTGACCGCGCGGCCAGGCGCTTCGTGCGGCGCAATCGGCGCCGCGTCGGCTGGCGCGACGAACGGCGCGGGCGCGAGCGCCGCCTCGACATCGAACGCCCGGGCGATTTCGGGTGCTTCCTCGACGGGAGGCAGCGGCAAATGGTCAAAGTCGATTGGCGCGTGCGAGACCGGCGCGCTCTGCAGCAACGCGGCAGCGCTCGCCGCGAGCAGCGCATCTACATCGTCATCGGTCGGCGCGTCCTGGCGAACCTCCTGAACGATTTCGAACGGCGCCTCCGGCTCCGCCGCCGCGGCAGCAGAGGGCGGCACGGCGGGCACTACCTGACCGAACGCCAGTTCGACTTCGTCTTCCTCCGCCGCGACGGCATCTGCCGCGGCGGGCGTGGCCGGGAAGAACGCGTCGGCAACGGCCACCAGTTCTTGAGGAGGTACCTGGACGGGCTCGACGGATTCGGACTCGAAGCCGTGTGCTGGACCGGTCTCGATTACTGCGCGCTCTTCGAGGCGCTCGGGCGGCCGAGCGACGGGCTCCTCGGCGTCCGCGCGGGCGTGCTCGGCGGCGGGCTCCTCGATCTCCACCGCAATATCAGCGAATACCGGTTGCTCACTTGGCACCGGCGCCACGTCCACCGGTTTCTCGATGTGAGACGGCGCAACGTCCATCGGCGGGGATGCCTGAGCGTTCGCTTGCGAAACGTCAAGCGTTGCGGGCGCTTCAGCGAAGGCGGGAACCTCGCCCTCCACCGCTGCGGCATCGTCGTCTGCCGCGTTCTCGATCGGTGCAGGCTCCGCAACGGGCGGCACTTCGATCGCCGCGGGCTCGGGAACATGCACGGTTGGAACGTCCATCGCTGCGGGGACGTGACCGCCAGCCGCGACCTCGATGAGTGCGGGGCCCTCGGCGGCAGCAGCTGGAACCGCGGGGGCGCCCGGCGAGTCTGCCGCAACCGCTGCGTCCTCCTCCGCCGGCGGTGCAGGCCCTTCCTCGACGGCGGGCTGCACCGGCTCGGGACGATGCCTGCTCAACTCGAGCCACACGTCGTCGCCGCCGCGCGCGGCGATGGCGGTGAAGCGATCGGCCGTGTTGTACGCCGCAACCTCGTGTTCGACCGCGCCGTATTCCTCGAGCGTCTGGCGCAGTTGGAGCGGCAGGATCTGCCCGAGCATCCCGAGCACGGCTTCGGACGTCAGCACACGCGACGACAGTTCGACCTGTCCCCATGCGAGCGGCCCGCGGAACTCGTTCATGGCCGCGGACGTGGTGACGACGTACGGCTTCTCGCCGACGTGCATCACCAGCGCGTCGCCATCGAGGCGGACGATCGCGTCCAGCAATGAATCGAGCAAATTCACGCCGTTATCCCACCAGACTGTCGGATCCGCTACATTCACGCTTTAGCTGCCCGCGCCGGAACTGCGCACTGTTGCCACCTTTATTCGAGCCGCGCGGCCATCGGAGCGCACGGCGCGCCTGCTCTCGTGCGCGCACGCGGTCCTCGGACATGAACGGCCGCCGCGCCGCCCCTGTCGTGCATGGGCATGGATGAGCAGTTGTGTGAAGGGCGCCACCCGGGTCGGCCCGCAGCGCTTCCATGATCCTAACAGGTCATGCAAGTGTGCCGCCTGCGTGCGCGCTCGACTCGTCTGATCGGTCGTGCGCCCGAACTCAAATGCGTCGTGCGGTGTTGATCGCCAGCAGACCGCCCAGCACGGGCACCACCTCACAGGACGTGAACCCGCTGTCCTCCAGCAGGCGCGACACTTCCGATGCGCCGGGGTAGCGCTTGATCGATTCAGGAATATAGCGATAGGTATCGGGATCGGCATGGAACAGCGCGCCGAGCGCACTGCCGACCAGCGTCAAATACGCGAGGTAGATCCAGCGGACGGGCGCAAACACCGGCCGATCGAAGTCGAGCGACAGCAGCAGTCCGCCAGGCCGCAGCACGCGGCGGATCTCGTCGATGGCGGGCTGCAGCCGCGGCACGTTGCGCAGTCCGTAGCCGGTGGTCACGAGATCGAAGCTCGCGCCCGCGAACGGCAAGGCTGTCATGTCACCGATCAGAAACGTCAGCGACTGACAGGATTGCAATCGGCGGGCGCGGGCGGCGGCCAGCTCGATCATGCGGGCCGTGATGTCGAGTGCGACGACGGCATGCCCGCGATCGCGAAGCGCGAACGCGATGTCCCCGGTCCCGCACGCCAGGTCGAGCGCGCGCTGCGGCGCGGGATCGGTCATCGCCGCAAGCCGCCGCTTCCACGAACCGTCGAGGCCGTACGACAGGACGCGGGTGATGAGATCGTAGCGATCGGCGATCGTCGCGAAGAGGCCGCGAACGTACCGCGCCTTGCCTTCGGGTGTCGCCAGGGAGGCGCTGAGGCGCGGCCGCATCATTCGACGATGATCGTCCCCCGCATCGAGACCGGATGTGGCGTGCAGTTATAGACCGCCGCGCCGCGTGTCTCGGGAACGCGGAACGTCATCGCGCGCTCGCCGCGCCCGTCAATCGGCGGCACGGCAACGCCCCACGCGCGGATGGTGAAGTCGTGCTTCATCCCGCCGTCGTTGTTGCGGAGCACCAGACGCACCCGCTCGCCGGCGCGCAAGGTCAGCGTCGGGTTCGCGTCGCTCCGTCCATCGACATAGAACGCGCGATCGATCACTGCGATCCGAAGCTCACGTTCGCTTTCGCGGCTCAGCCCCATGATCGGAATCATCGCCGCGATGGCGAGGGCGGCAGCGCCAATGGCCAGACCGCGAACGGATCTGCTCACCATCGTCATCGTGTTACCCGACCAGCATCCCGGTGACATACATCACCGCGAACCCCGCTGCGAGGCCGGAGAGGACCGGGACGGACGTCAGCCGCTCGCCGATGGTCTGTGGTCCGGCGATCTGTCGCGAGATCTGCAGGACGACCTGGGCGATGGCCCCGGCGCCGAGGCCGAGGAACAGCACGCCGAGGACCGCAGAATAGAACAACCCTCCAATCCATGCGCCGGCGATCGTGGGCACGCCGCCAATCAGCCCGAGCCGCAGCAGCATCGCCAAGGGCGGCCGCTCCCGTGCGAGCGGCGCGACGATGGCCAGCCCCTCGGTCGTGTTGTGCAGTGTGAAGCCGACAATCAAAAGCGTGCCGAGTGCCGCCTCGCCCAGCGTGAACGCCGCGCCAATCGCCAGCCCTTCGCCAAGGTTGTGCAGGCCGATGCCGATGGCGACGAGCAGCGCGAGGATCGCGCCCGGTGCGCCGGCCGTCCGCTCGTGCGTGCGTCGCGTGCGAAGCACGGCTCCGACCCATTCGAGCACCAGATACGCGGCCGCGGCGCCGGAGGCGAACAGCGCGACGCCCTGGTACGAGTCGGGCAGGCGAGCGGCGGCATCGAGGCCTTCGTGCGTCGTGTCGACGAGCAGAAAGACGAGCAGTCCGACGGTCAGCGCGAGCAGCACGTCGAGACCCGTTCGGCCGAGGCGTCGCATGAACGGAAACCAGAGAAGACCCGCCGCAACCGGAAGTACGCCGACGTAGAGGCCGATGAGGGTGAACGTCACGAAATACTGCGCGTCGGGCTGCGGGGTCGGCGTCGCAACCGCTACCTCGTGTTCGAACGCGGTGCCAGTGGAGGTGAGGAGCTTGATGGTGTGCGCTTCCCCGTCGACCCACGGGTAAGGAATGGTCAGCTGCGTACGCCCGAGATGCTTCAGCGTCGTGCCCCGATCCGCAGTGAACGACCAGTAGGCGTCATCTACGCTAACCTGAGCGATCGTGACGGGATCCGGCCCATCGTTCAGGATCGACAGCAGGATGCCGCCGGGGCGGAGGACGGTGCGCTCGACCGTGAGCCGTTCGACCGGCGGCACACCGACGCCGCGCAGTCGATCCGCGGGGCGGACGAACACGAGGGCGGCGAGCAGCACGGCAAGCGCGGCGAGCGGAATCACCGCGGCAACCCACAGTCGCTGGCGCGGCGACGGCGCGTCACGAGTCGTTTCAGGTATCACGACGCACCCCCACGGCTTCGAACAGGCCCATCCAGCCGAGTTCCGCGAACTCGCTCTGATGGGCGTGGAACATGAAGAGGCCGGGAAATCGAAAACGCGTCTCGAGGATCGCGCGCTCGCCCTGGCAGAGCATCACCGTGTCGGTGACTTCGCCGCCCGTCAGGGTCGTGCCGGTGCGGTTCACGGTGAAGAACATCCCGTGGAGATGCAGGCTGTTGACGAGATCGAACTCCGTGACGTTGACGACGTAGAGGCGGACGAGCGCGCCGACGCCGACAACGATGGGCTCGTGCGTGTAGTGATGCGCGATGGTGTTGACCGCGTAGACCTCGTTATCGGCGTCGAAGTTCGTGTCGAAGCCGTTCATCACCATGACGAGTTCATCGGCGGGCGGGCGCCCGCCGCGCGGATCGACGATGAACGCGCCGTAAAGGCCCTTGTGAATGTGACGCTTCAGCGGCGCCGCGTGGCAGTGATACAAGTGCAGCCCGAACGGGTCCGCGTCGAACTCGTAGACGAACTGCCCGCCCGGCACCACCTGATGCTCCGGCAGCGAGCCGTCCATCTCGGGAGGGTGCCAGCCGTGGAAGTGGATGGTGTGCGGATGCGATGCTTCGTTCACGAACGTCACCCGGACGCGATCGCCTTCCGTCGCGCGCAGCGTGGGTCCGGGCACCTGACCGTTGAACGTCCAGGCCGGGAAGAACACGCCGGGCGCGATCTCGATCTCGCGGTCGACGGCCACGAGCCGGTACTCGCGCAGCAACGACCCGTCGGGCCGGCGCGTTTCGCGGTAGTACTCGGCACGCTTCTCGGGCGGCAGATCGGCGAAGTTCCAGGTCCGGAGAAAGGCCGTCGGGTTGATGGCGTCGGATGTCACGCGCCCGACCGGGCCCATCGCGTGGGCGGCGTGCGGCAGCGGCGGCGGCGCGCCGGGACCGCTCCCCTGCGCGGCGGCGCCGTGGGGCGACCGCGCCAGCGGTGCCGCGGCGGCCGCGCCGGCGCCGACGAGCCGCATCCATGCACGGCGGGTGAGACCAACTGTCGGGGCCATACACGCTCCCTGGTGCCAAGCTGATTTTGACGACTCAAAATCAAATCTTAGACTATCATCGAATTCAAATGGCTGCCAGTCCAACCGTCGAGAACTACCTGAAGGCCATTCTCCAGGCGCAGACGGCGGGCGATACGCCCGCGCTCGTGCCGATGGGACAGCTCGCCGCCGCGCTGGGCGTGACGCCGGGCACCGCGACGACGATGGTCAAGACCCTGGCCGAGTCAGGCCTGGTGCGCTACGAGCCGTACGTGGGCGTGCGCCTGACCAAGGCCGGCGAGAAGCTCGCGGCGCTGGTGCTCAGGCGCCATCGGCTCATCGAGCTCTTCCTCGTCAACGTGATGGGCATGAGCTGGGCGGAGGTGCACGACGAAGCGGAGCACCTCGAGCACGCGGTCTCGGATCGGCTGATCGAACTGATGGACGAGATGCTCGGGCGGCCGTCGGCCGATCCGCATGGCGATCCGATTCCCGATGCAGACGGCACCGTGACCCGGCCCGAGTACGACACGTTGATGACGTGCCCGCTGCACGAGCCGGTCACCATCCGGCGCGTCACCGATCAGGACAGCGAGTTCCTGCGTTTCGTGGAGCGCCACGATCTCAAGCCGGGGCAGCGCGTCAGCGTCGAGGAGCGAGACGCCGCCGCCGACAGCGTCCGGCTGCGCGGCCGCGGCAGGCGCGAGATCACGATTGGTGCGCGCGCGGCCTCGAAGGTGCTCGTGCAGGCCATCGGGGTGGTGTGCCTGTGGATCGCGAGTGCGGTCGGCGCCAGCGCGCAGACGCCGCCGGTCGAGGAGCCATTCGACATTACCGACAACTCGTTCCTGGTCGAAGAAGCGTTCAACCAGGAACCCGGCACCTTCCAGAACATCGTCAACTGGATGCATCAGGACGGCGACTGGTTCCTGACCTTCACGCAGGAATGGCCGGTCACGGGTGTGCGTCACCAGGTGTCCTACACGATTCCGTTTTCGTCGATGGGCGGCGCCGAAGGTCTTGGCGACACGCTGGTCAACTACCGCCTGCAGCTGCTGGAAGAAGGGCCCGGACGGCCGGCGTTCTCACCGCGCCTCAGCGCCATTGTCCCGACCGCCCGGACGGATCGCTCGACCGGCCTGCAGTTCAATCTGCCGTTCAGCAAACAGCGCGACGACCTCTATTTCCACTGGAACGGCGGCATGACGTGGACGCACCGGTCGAACCGCCCGAACCTGGTCGTGCCGCAGCTTGCCGGAAGCGCGATCTATCGCGCCGCGCCGATGCTGCACGTGATGCTGGAGTCGGTGTTGACGTTCGATCAGCAGGAAGTCGTGCGCGACGGACGCCGCGCGACGGAGCGCGACCGCACGTTCGTCCTCGCACCCGGCGTGCGCGGCGGGTGGAACCTCGCGGCCGACACCCAAATCATCATCGGGGCGGCGGTCCCGATCTCGTGGACGGCAGGATCGTCGAGTGCCGGCATCCTCGCCTACTTCTCGTACGAGGCGCCTTTCAAGAAGTAGGCAGAGTCGGTGGTAAGCAGCAGGCGGTAGCGGCCGGCGATGCCGGATTGGAAGCCCCGGCCCCGCGATACATGTCGTGTCCGGGTCATCGTGTCCACGCCGGGCCGGACTTCAGGCCCGCCGTCGCGTCAGTTCTCGGAGTATGACGCGAACGATGTCGGTGTCTCCCAGATGCGCACGGCGACGATGTCGACGCCGAGTTCGCGGCCCTTGTCGTAAATGAGTTTCGCGAGCCGCTCGACCGTGGGGTTGCTTTCGAGCAGGTACATCGGCTCGCCGAGCTCCTTCATCGGCTTCACCAGCGGATCGTCCTGCCGCAGGATCATCTTGTGATCCAGCTCGCGATCGATCCACCCTTTGACGACGCGCTTGATGTCGCTGAAATCCGCCACCATGTTCCGGTTGTCCAGGCGATCCGTCCGGACCTCCACTTCGACCGAAGCGTTGTGGCCGTGCGGGTGCTTGCAGACGCCGTCGTAGTCGAGCAGGCGGTGGCCGTAGCAGAACTCGATGCGTTTCGTGACGAGGTACATGGATGCTCGTGATGTGGTGAACGTGTGACCGTCGATCCTGCGGATTATACCGCGGTGCTTTTCTCGGGTGGGCTCGACAGCGCCGTCCTCGTCGCAGTCGCCGCTGCCGGCGGCGACGCCGTCACGGATGGCGATCCACCCGAGCGCCCGCCGGCGCGGACGAGCAAGGTCGCGCCGATCTACGTCGGCGTCGGCTTCGCGTGGGAGAAGGAAGAGCAGGCGATGGCGGCCCGGTTCCTCGACGCGCTGCCGATGCGCGACCGCGTCGCGCCGCTCGTGCACCTGCACTTCGACATGCGCGACGTGTTCCCCTCCCATCACTGGGCGGTGCGCGGTGAGCCGCCCGCCTTCGACACCCCCGACGAGGACGTGTTCATCGACGGGCGCAACGTCATCCTGCTCTCGAAGGCCGCCGTGTACATGGCGCGCGCCGGCATCTCGCGGGTCGCCATCGGTCCGCTGGCCGGCAATCCCTTTCCCGACGCGACGCCGGAGTTCTTCGCCGCGATGGCGCGGGCGCTGTCGCTCGGACTCGCGCATCCGATCGGCATCGAGGCGCCGTTCGCGTCCCTGCACAAGGCCGACGTGATTCGGAAAGCGGTCGCGCTCCGCGTCCCGCTGGAGCTGACGCTGTCGTGTATGCAGCCGTCGGGCGGGCAGCATTGCGGCCGCTGCAGCAAGTGCCGCGAGCGCCGCGACGCGTTCAGGGAAGCCGGCGTGGAGGATCCAACGCCGTACCGGGAGGCGCCGCCGCGTTAATCCCAGGGCGCGCAGCCGGGGTTCGGGGGCGGAGCCCCGTTCTTGAAATGCTAGCCGCTCTTCAGTCGAATCGAGCCATCCGACGTACGAATCTTCAGCACCTTGCCGCCGGCGCCCAGGCGCCCGCGCAGCGAGCGGCGTTCGCGATCGTCGCTGGTGCCGCCGGTGACGTCGAGGTCGCTCCGAATGGCGCCGTCGCCGGTGTGCGCATCGAGATCCGCCGCGAAGTCGGGCGGCAGGTACACCGTCACGCCGCCATCGCCGCTGGTGACCGACCAGTCGTCCTTCATCACCGTCCCGGCGTCGGCCCGAAGCGTGATCGATCCGTCACCCGTTTTCACGCGCAACGCGCCGGGTTTCCCCGACACGGTCACGCTGCCGTCGCCGGTCGTGAGATCGACGTCGCCGTCCACGCCGTCGAGCACCACGGAGCCATCGTTGGTGTCGAGCACCACCTGCCCGCCGATTTCGTGCGCACGGATGCTGCCGTCGCCGGTGCGGAGCTCGACGCGTCCGTGCACCGCATCGATGCGGATGGATCCGTCGCCGCTGCGCGCCACGATGTTGCCGCGCCTCGGCATCGTGACGATCAGCCGGGCCGTCGGCGAGATGTGATGGCCGATCCCGAAGAACGGGGCATCGCCGGCCGGGCGCTTCACGTCGACCTGAATGCGATTGCCGTCCTGCGTCGCGTCCACCTGGAGCCGTTCCACGGTCTCCTTCGAGGCGCCGCGCTTCTCGATTTCCACCACGACGTCGCGGCCTTCGCCGGCGCGAACGTCGATCGCGCCGTCGAATGTCGTCAGGCGCAGGTCCGGCGTGCCGGTGACCTGGAAGCGCTTTTCTTCGCGGCTGATGTGCCCCTGCGAATCGACGACGACGCAGGCGCTGCAGAGCGACGCGGCGGACACGCACACAATCGCCGGGAGGACGGATCTCATACGGAAGTAGACGGGCCGCCCCACGCGAGCGTTCCCGCGATCCACGTCTGGACGACGCGCAGGTCGCGGTCGAGGACGGCGAAGTCGGCGATCGCGCCGGGCGAAATGACGCCAAAGCCCTGCAGCCCGAGCGCCCGCGCCGGCGTCGTCGAACACACGGTGGCCGCGTCACTGAGGCTCAGCCCCACCTCGGCGGTCAATTTCGCAAAGGCCCGATCCATCGTCAGGACGCTGCCCGCGAGCGTGCCGTCGTCGAGGTACGCGGCGTCGGCGATCCGAATCGCGCGGCCACCGATCGCGGCCCGGGACCCGGACGCGAGGCCGGACCCGGCCGTGCCGTCGGTGATCGCCATGATGCGGTCCGGGCGCTTGGCGGCGAGCGCGACGCGCATCATGCCCGGGTGCACGTGCACGCCGTCGCAGACGAGCTCCGCGATGATGTCGTCCGACTCGAGCACCGCGCCCGCGAGGCCGGGCGCGCGGTGCGCGACGGGCGGCATGCGATTGAACAGATGCGTCGCCTGTGTGGCGCCGGCCCGGATGCCCAGCATGCCTTGTTCGTAGGTCGCGCCCGAGTGCCCGAGCGACACGTGATGCCCGTGCGAGACGAACGACTCGATGAGCGGGATCCCGGCGTCGAGTTCCGGCGCGACCGTGATGATACCGACGTCGGGACGCGCGTTTTCAATCTCGCGCAGGATGTCCTCGCCGCTCCATTCGCCATCGGCCCGGCCGGTCTGCGGCGACCCGGCATGCACACGGTGCGATCCGGGCGGCAGCCGCAGGCACTCGAGCGGCTGCGCGCCCTTGAACTCGGGATTGATGAAGTTGCTCTCGAGGTGCGCCGGCAGGACGCGGGCGCCGCCGGGTGCGCGGGTCGTACGCGCGTCCCGCACCGCTTCGAGCATCATGCGCAGGACGTCGGGGGCGCACGCGAGCGAGGTCGGGCAGAACCCCGTCACGCCGTACTTGGTGAGCCGTCCCGCGATCTCGCGAATCGCGCCGCGGCTTTCCAGCGTGTCGAGGCCTTCGACGCCGTGCACGTGCACGTCGATGAAGCCGGGCACGACGTAGTGGCCCGTGAGATCGAACGCCACGGCCGATGCGGGACCGGATGACGAAGCGGAGGCCTGACGCGGCCCCGGCACGATCTCCGCGATGCGATCGCCGTCGAGGACGAGGGTGCCGCCGGCCAGCACGCGATCGGGCAGCACGAGGTCGGCACCCGACAGGACGATCATGCGGGCATCGCGAGCCGCGCCGCGCCGATCGCCACGGCATCGTCGCCGAGCGTGGAGAATTCGACGCGCAGGGAGTCCATGGCCTGGAGCGGAAGCCGGCGCGTGCATTCCTGGCGCACGGCATCGTGCAGGACGTCGTGCGCGGCGGCGATCGCGCCGGCGATGACGACCACTTCCGGATCGATCGTCGCGACGAAGTTCGCGATCGCCATGCCGATGTATCGTGCGGTGTCCCGGACCACGGAGATGGCGACGCCGTCACCGCTGCGCGCGCCGTCGAACACGTGCGCCGCCGTGATCGCCTCGAGATCGCCGGCGCGCTCGAGCACCGCCGACTGATCGCCGGCCTGGATGCGCCATGAGAGCCGGCGCGCGATCCCCTTGAAACCGACTTCCGCGGCGAGGCCTCCGAGCTTGCGGTAGTCCTGACGCTCGACGGGATTCAGCGCGAGCCACGCGGCGGCGCCGGCGCGGTTGTGCGCGCCGGTCCAGACGCGGCCGTCGAGGAGCAACCCGGCATAGACGTGCTCGCCGATGCTGAAGCAGACGGCATGCCGGACGCCGCGGGCCGAGCCGACCCACGCTTCGGCGGCAACGGCGGCGGGTCCGGGCGCCGAACGCGTCACCTTCGCGCCGGCGATCGCGACCGCAGGCGTCGCGTCTTCTGGAATCGCGACACCCACGGCGCCGACACGCGCGTCCTGCGCCGCCTGCTGAATGGCTTGCCCGGTTCCGCTCGGCTCGCGGAACGTCACCACGCCGGCATCGTCCACGAACACGGCGCGCGGCGGGCCGCTCAGATCAACACCCAGCGTCAACATCGTTGTCGTGCATGCCTCCGATGTGCCATTCCACCTTGCGCCGTTCGAGCGGCAGCGGGCGCGCGCCCTCCGCGCGGAACAGATCGCGGTCCATCTTCTTCAGCAGGCGGCGCAGCCAGCGCTCGTCCGGAGCGGAGAGCACCATCACCCCCGCGCCTTCGTCCGGCGGAAAACCGCGATCGTCGAGGTAGTCGTGATCCAGCGTCACGAGCGTGCGGCCCAACTGCCTCGCCAGGCGATAGTGCTCGATGTCGCGGGCGCGGCGCAGATCGTCGTGCTCCAGGACGAACAGCACGTCCCACCCGAGCGTCGCGCGCATGTAGGCGACGACGCCGGTCGGGATGTTGGCGTCGGCATACACGCGCGGCTGGCCGTTCGTGCGCTCGACCAGCGGTCCGAGCTCCGATGACAGTGTGCCCACGCTCGTCTAACGGTGACGATCGATCTCCGCCGGTTCCGCGGTGATCTGCCTGGTGTCCTGCGCCGCCTTCGCCTGCCGCAGGAGATCCGCGACCAGCGCGTCGCGCGTGTGTACCAGCTCGCGCCGCGTACGGCGGCCGTTCGGCGATCCGACGGCGTACTCGCAGAAGAGCGGAAAGGCAATCGTCGAATCGCAGTAGGCGACGACGGTGTCGGGCAGCACGCCGGGATTCACCTTGCCCCAGCTCACCGCTTCGGCCGGCGTCGCGCCGGACAAGCCGCCCCACACCACCTGATCGGTCGTGATCTGAATGAAGAAATCGTTGCCGCCTTTGGGGATGCCGTAGACCTCCCACAACGTCGGCTGCCCCTGCAGGTAGAAGTTCTTCGGCGAGCCGCCGCCGAGAATGACGCAGCCGTTGTGCGTGCCGGCGAGGATGATCGCGCACACCTCGTTGACGTCCTTGTTGGGATCGATCATCAGCGTGCCGGCGTTCATCAATTCGTGGTACGCGATGTTCATCCCGATCGAGCTGTCGCCCGGCGACGAGGTGTAGATGGGCACGCCGCACTGCGCGGCCTTGGCGACCACGGAGTGCTCGACGCAGCCAGGCTGCCGCTCGATCAGATCCTGGCCGAGGCGGAAGTGGAACTCCGCCGTCGACATGGGCCCGGCCAGACGCGCGCGCACGAGGAAGTCGCGGATGTAGGCGTCGGTCTCGAGCAGCACGGTCGCCGGGAACAGCACGTCATAGATGCGGATGACGCCCTGCTCGTAGAGCTCCACGTCGTCGAGGAACGGCGAACCGCGGTGCAGCGAGAAATTCAGCGCGTAATGCAGATCGTGATAGAGGTTCGCGCCGGTGCTGATGACGAAGTCGACGAGGCCGCGGTCCATGAGCTCGATCACGCAGCCGCCCAGTCCGGCGGGCGTGAGCGCGCCGGCCACGGTCAGGCCGATCGTGGTGTCGTTGTCGGGCGCCAGCATCTTGTCGCTGAAGATGTGGCAGGCCTCGGCGAGCCGCCCCGCATTGAAGGCCTGAAAGCCGCCGTCGATGAGCTCGCGCACTTCGGCGCTGCCGCGCGGCCGGTAGTAGCGAATCTGTTTGCCTTGGAGGTACTGCGAAGGGCCCTGGCCCGGCGAGCCCGGTGCTCGATGCGGCATACCGGCGAGCATAGCAGATGCACCGTCGACTGCGACCCGAGTGAGCGGCCGTGTGCGCCGCGATCCGGGCCCGCAGGCGAGTCGCGGGCGCGTACAATTCCGCCGCGCGGCGCTCCAGCACGAGCGTTTTTCCTTGACAAACCTGCCTCATCAGAGCGAACGTATTTTGCCCCAGCCAATTTGGACACGATGAGCGACACGAACTCGCTGGTACTGTGGATTGCCGGCGCGGGGGTCGCAGTCGTCGGTGCGTTGCTGATCGCGATGGTCGCGGTGCGCGGCCGGCGTGTACCCGGAGATCAGGTCTTCCGGGCGAGCCGCTGGAGCCGCGGTAATCACCTGTTTCCGACCCAGGTCGCGGTGACGCCCACGAGCGTCGTGCATTACACGCCGGAGTGGTTCGGCCGGCGTGAGCAGTCGATTCACATGGCGCACGTCGCGTCCGTGCTGATCGAAACGAACCTGTTCTTCTCGAACGTGCTGATCGAGTCGAGCGGCGGCGCAAGCCCGGTGCGGTGCCACGGGCACCGCAAGCGCGACGCGATTCGCATGAAAGAGTTGATCGAGCAGTTTCAGACCGCGTACTACGGCGCCCCGCGAACGAAACCCGCGGGGCCGGAACCCAGGTAACAGATGGCTGGCATCCCCATGAACGATCTTCCCGTGGCGACACGACGCGTCGAACCGACCGAAACGGAGGTCCGGTTCCAGGCGCTCGTGCAATCGCCGCTGCGCGCGGCGATTCTGCGCTTCCTGTGCGCGCGTCCCGAGGAGTCGTTCGACGTCGAAGCGCTGATGTCGACGTTCGGGCGCATGCGCCTCGACGTCGAGAACTGCGTGCGCGAACTGGCCGGGTTCGGCGTCGTCCGCAAGTTGAACGGGCCGGGCGCGCCCAAGTACGGCTTCACCCAGCCGGAAAGCGACGTCATCCGCGAGCTGCTCGATCAGTTCCTCGAACGCCGCGCCACGGTGAGCCACGAGGACCGCTCGCCGGCGGTCCAGCGCTTCCGCGAGATGATCGGCCGTGACGAGAAGATGCTGGTCGTCTTCGAGTGGATCCGGACGGCGGCCAAGTCCGACATCTCGGTGCTGATCCTCGGGCCGACCGGATCGGGCAAGGAAGTCGTCGCGCGGATGATCCACGAGCTGAGCCGGCGCGCGACCCACAAGTTCCAGGCCGTCAACTGCGCGGCGCTGCCCGACACGCTGTTCGAATCGGAAATCTTCGGCTACGAGAAAGGCGCGTTCACCGGCGCGCACGATCGCAAACCGGGCCGCCTCGAGCTGGCCAACAACGGCACGCTCTTCCTCGACGAGATCGGCGACCTCTCGATTGTCGCGCAGGCGAAGCTGCTGCGCGTGCTCGAGGATCGGCGCTTCGAACGCCTCGGCGGCAACACGTCGATCGAAGTCAACTTCCGGCTGATCTCCGCGACCAATCGTCCGCTGGATCAGTTCGTCCGCGACAGCCGCTTCCGCGAGGATCTCTACTATCGCGTCAACGCCTTCGCCATCCGGCTGCCGTCGCTGCGCGAGCGCGCGAGCGACATTCCGGTGCTGGCGCAGCGTTTCCTGGCTCGCTACTGCGCGGCCAACGGCCTGCCGCTCGACGGCAAGAGCTTCGCGAAGGAAGCCGCCGATCTCCTGATGCAGTATCACTGGCCGGGCAACATCCGCGAGCTCGAAAGCACGGTCTCCCGCGCCGCGTTGTCCTCGCCCGGCCGGGTCATCCGCCCGACCGACATCGAATTTCTTCACGCGAACGAAACGCCCGTGGAAGCGGCGCGCGAGCGGATGCCGTCGCTCGCCGACGCCGAACGCGCGCACATCGTGCGGGTGCTCGAAAGCGTGAACTGGAACAAGAAGCAGGCGGCGGCGGTCCTCGAGATCAGCCGCGGCACGCTGTACCGGAAAATCGTCGAGTACGGGCTCGAGGCGGAGCCGCGCCCGTCCCGCAACAAGACACGCCCTTCCAACACGTAGTGAAATCCGCGCAAAATCGCGCGTTTCAGCGACTTTAGTCTGTGCGGTTGCTGACCACGCGGCCTTTCCGCCATCGTGCAGGCGCGGAAGGAGTTAGCGCGAGGTTTGGGGCCTGCTGTTACGAAACGGGACAGGTATTACCGAAAGCGGCGGACGACGCGCCGGCGTTTGCCCGGCAAATCGGCAATAACAGGCGTCAAACAAGCGGGTTGCGTGCTGCGATGAGCCACACGGTGGAGGGCAAGCGGATTGCAAGTCTTCGGCCGTTACCCCGACACCTTGCGACCATGGTCAGACGCCTTCTGCTCGTCGCCGCGCTGATCGCTGCTGCCGGCCTGCCCGCGTTCGGTGCGCCGCACGCCGGCGATGCAAAGCTCGACGCGGCATTGCGCGCGCGCGCCCACGCGCCGCGCGGCCGGTCGCGCGTCATCGTCCGCCTGGCCGCCGGCGTCAACGCAGACGGGCTGGTCACGGCGCTGCACGGCATCGTCAGCCGCAGTCTCGCCCTGCTGGGCGCGCAGGTGGCCGAGGTGCCTGACACCGCGCTCGAGGCGTTGGCGGCGCGCCCGGAGGTCGCCGGCATCAGCCTCGACCGCGGCGTTCAGGGCACCATCGAGCGGACCGGCGCCACGGTCGGCGCGACCTGGGTCCGCGAGACTCTCGGCCTCGATGGCACGGGCGTCGGCATCGCTCTCATCGATTCGGGCGTCGCCTCGTGGCACGACGATCTCGGCTCCAACCGCGTCGTCCGCTTCGTGGATTTCGTGAACTTCCAGTCGGGCGCGTACGACGATTACGGGCACGGCACGCACGTCGCCGGCATCGTCGCGGGCAGCGGCTACGACTCGGGCGGGCGCCGCCGCGGCATCGCACCCGGGGCGTCGCTGCTCGTCGAAAAGGTGCTCGACTCGACGGGGCAGGGCTACATCAGCAACGTCATCGCGGCGATCGACTACGCGATCGCGAACAAGGACGCGCTGAACATCCGGGTCATCAACCTGTCGGTCGCCGCCGGCGTCTACGAGTCGTACACCACCGATCCGCTGACCCTTGCGGCAAAGCGCGCGGTCGAAGCCGGCATCGCCGTCGTGACCGCCGCGGGCAATCTCGGGCGAAATGCCGCCGGTCAGACGCAATACGGCGGGATTGGCGCGCCCGGCAACGCGCCGTGGGTCATCACCGTGGGCGCCTCGACGCACATGGGCACGAGCGATCGGCGCGACGACAGCGTCGCGGCGTTCAGCTCGCGCGGACCGGGCGCCATTGATTTCGCCGCGAAGCCGGATCTCATCGCGCCGGGCGTCGGCATCGAATCGCTGACCGACGCGGCCAGCACGCTCTATCTCACGAAACCGTCGGCGCGGCTGTGGGGCACCGTCGCGACCGCCGCGGAACCCTACCTCGCGTTGAGCGGCACGAGCATGGCGTCGCCGGTCGTCACCGGCACGATTGCGTTGATGCTGCAGGCGAATCCCGATCTGACCCCGAACCTGGTCAAGGCGATCCTGCAGTACACCGCGGAGGACAAGCACGTGAGGCCGCTCGCGCAGGGCGCCGGCTTCCTCAACGCGCGCGGCGCGGTCGAACTCGCACGATCGCTGGCCGCGGGCCGCAGCCTCTCGCGATCGCGGCTCGGCGATCCCACGCCGTGGAGCGGGACGATCATCTGGGGCAACCAGCGCCTCGCGCACGGACAGCTGCTCCCGGCGGCGAACGGATGGCGCACCGACATTTCCTGGGGCAGCGCGCGCACGGCCGACGGCCGCAGCATCGCCTGGGGCGCCGCGTGCACCGCTGCCAACTGCGCCACCTACGTCTGGGGGACCGCCGCGGAATCACCCGCCACGGGAGAAACCACGCTCGACGCGGCGAGCCTCGCCTGGGGCACGAAGGTCGACGGCGAGCGGGTGGTGTGGGGATCGACCCGCGACGTCGAGAACGTCGTCTGGGGCAGCGACTGCGGCGGCGCGGATTGCCGCAACGTCGTGTGGGGCACGCTCGTGGACGGCGAGGACCTCGTCTGGGGCACGGCCGACGCGGCGGTGAACACGGTCTGGGGCACGTCCGCCGCCAGTGACGTACCGGGCATCGCTTCGGGCGCCAGCGTCCTCGAGGCATCCGACAACGTGATCTGGGCCTCGCCCCGGCGGCGCGCGCATACCGCAGCGCCGGCGCAACGGAGGTAGCGCGTGAGGATTCGTCACAAGGCCGTCTGGGGCGCCTGATGAAGAGACTTCCGCTGCCCGCGCGGCTGTTCGTGACCTCGGTCATCGCGGCTGGCGCGGCGCTGCTCGTCCTGTTTTTCCCGACGCGGTTCAGCGCCAAGGAGCTGGAGCTCTTTTTCGTGCTGCTCCTGCTCTCGTCGATCACGTCCGTCTTCAAGGTGAACCTGCCGCTGGCGCGGCGCTCCTCGACGATGTCCGTGTCGTACGCGGTCGATTTCGCGGCGCTGCTGCTGCTCGGCCCGAACGAGACGATGGTCGTCGCCGCGGCCAGCGCGTTCAGCCAGTGCACCTTCCGCATCAAGGAACGCAATCCGACGCATCGCACGCTCTTCAGCATGGCGTGCCTGGTGCTGACGGTGCAGGCGGCCGGCGCGGTCTACGGCTGGCTCGGCGGCGTTCCCGGGGTGATGGACGTCGGTACGCTCGCGAAGCCGCTCGTCGGCGCCGCGACGACGTACTTCATGATCAACACGCTGACGATCGCCACCGCGATTGCGCTGTCGACCCGGCAAGCGGTCATCAAGGTCTGGAACGAGAACTTCCTGTGGAGCGCGCCGAGCTATTTCGTCGGCGCCGGCGCCGCCGCGGCCGCCACCTGGATCGTCGGCATCTCGGGCCACTGGCTCGCGCCGCTCGCCGCAGCGCCGCTCTACCTGACGTACCGCACCTACAAGGTCTATCTGGGACGCATCGAAGACGAACAGCGCCACGTGCGCGAGATGGCCGACCTGCACCTCGCCACCATCGAGGCGCTCGCCCTCGCCATCGACGCGAAGGATCAGACGTCGCAGTCGCACATCCGGCGCGTGCAGCTGTATGCGGCGGCGGTCGCGCGCGCGCTCGGCATGAGCGAGAACGACATTCAGGGCGTCAAGACCGCGGCGCTGCTGCACGACATCGGCAAGCTCGCGGTGCCCGAGCACATCCTGTCCAAGCCGGGCCCGCTCACGCCCGAGGAGTTCCAGAAAATCCGCGCCCATCCGAAGGTCGGCGCCGACATCGTCAGCTCGGTGCCGTTCCCGTATCCGGTGGCGCCGCTGATCCTCAGCCATCACGAGCGGTGGGACGGCAAGGGGTACCCCGCCGGATTGAAGGGAGAAGACATCCCGCTCGGCGCGCGGATCCTGTCGGTCGTCGATTACTTCGACGCGCTGATGGCGGAGCGCCCGTACCACAAGGCGATGAGCTTCGAGGCGGCGATCGGACTGCTGCAGCAGGAAGCCGGCAAAGGGCTCGACCCCGCCGTCGTCGGGAAGTTCATCGAGCTGATTCCGGGGATGCAGGCGGAAGCGATTCACCTCGAGCAGGCGGTACGGCGTCCCGCCGCGGAGGACCAGCCGCAGACGGGGCGTCCGGCGACCGGCCTCCAGCCCGAACCGTCGAAGAAGAACGTCTTCGAGGACATCGCGCTGGCGCACCGCGAGATTTACGCGCTCTACGAGATTGCGCAGGCCATGGGCACCAGCCTCGGCGTGTCCGACACGATGGCGCTCATCTCGGCGAAGTTGAGCAACCTGGTGCCGTTCTCGTGCGCCGCGCTGTTCCTCTATGACGAGGAGACCGAAACGCTGCGCTGCCGGTTCGCGACCGGGACGGATGCCGACGTCATTCAGCAGGTCTCGGTGCACAGCGGCGACGGGCTGACGGGGTGGGTCGCGCGCAACCGCCGTCCGCTCGTCAACGCCCGGCCCAGCGCCGATCTCGAAGCGGCCGGCCTGACCAGTCTCTCGACGACGCTGCAGTCGGCGCTGGTGTGCCCGCTGATGTTTGCCGAACGGTTCATCGGCACGCTGTCGGTCTATCACACCGACGCCGCCTTCTATCGCGACGATCACCGCCGTCTGCTCGATCGCGTGTCGGAGCAGGCGGCGGCGGTCATCAACAACTCGATGCTGTTCGAGCAGACGCAGGAGGATTCGCTGACGGACCCGCTGACGGGCCTCCCGAACACGCGCTTCCTGTTCATGCACCTGACACGCGAGCTCGCGCGCGCCGAGCGCCTGAAGGGCGAGGTCTCGCTCATGGTCATGGACCTCGACCACTTCAAGGACATCAACGACAGCCACGGCCACCACGTCGGCGACCGGGCGCTGTGCGAAGTCGCGCGGGTGCTGCGCGCCGCGATCCGCCCCTATGACATCTGCGTGCGCTACGCGGGCGACGAGTTCATCATCGTGCTGTCCGGCTGCAGCGCCGACGAAGCCGAACACAAGCGCCAGGAGCTGCAGCAGGGCGTCGACGCCGTCTACTTCGAGGCGCGGCCGGGCAAGCGCCTGCAGCTCGGAATCAGCATCGGCGCGGCGGTGTTCCCGCAGGACGGCGAGTCGTACGAGGCGCTGCTCGCGACGGCGGACAACCGCATGTATCAGGACAAGGCCCGCCGCAAGCGGCTGACCGGCCGCGACAAGGGTCCGCGCGGGTTGACGCTGGTGCCGCCGGCGCATCCCGAGCTCACCGACCTCGACATCCAGCGCGCGGCGGCCGGCATTCTGTAGCGCGGCGAGCGCCGGGCCGACGGTCCGGCCTCACCAGTGCCCGCCGCGGCGCAGGTCTTCAGGTCCGCCGCCGCCACGGTCGCAAATCCGCAAGCGGTTACACTCGCAGTGTGCTCCCCGTGAAGGTCGCGTCGAATCGACGCGCGACGCCGACGACGCGTGTCCTCCGGCTGGCCCTCGGCGACGTCCCTTTCACTTACCGTGCAGGACAGGCGGCCTTTCTTCGCGTCACTCCCGAGCGCGAGCGGACGCCGTACTCGATCGCCTCGTCTCCGTCAGAGACCGCACGTCACGGCTGGCTCGAGTTCCTGGTCAAGACGGATCAGGCGAGCCGCTTCGGCTCCCACGTCCGCGAGCTGCGGCGTGGTTCGACGGTCCTGCTGCTCGGTCCGATGGGGTCGTTCGTGTTTCCCGATGCGCCAGCGGAGCGACGGTTCCTGTTCATCGCCGGCGGCACCGGCATCGCGCCGCTGCGCTCGATGCTGCGCCACGCGCTGGACGCGAACGTGCCCGGAGAGAAGACGCTCGTCTACTCGGCGCGAACGCCGTCCGAGTTCGCGTACCTGGCGGAGCTGCGGGCGATGGCGCGGAGCGGCGCCATCAGGCTGAAGCTGACCCTGACCGGCATGGCCGATCGGTGGCGGCACTCGCGCGGGCGCGCCGGCAGCGACATCCTGACGCCGCTCGCCGACGAGGAGACGCTGTCGTTCGTGTGTGGACCGCCGTCGATGATCGGCGAAGTGCGGACGATCCTGGGCGCGCTGGGCGTGCCCGCGGCACGGATTCGCAGCGAGGAATACTGACGCGCGCCTCCCGCGGCCCGCCCCTACTGAACCTTCAACTCCGACCGCACGTCGCGAACGCCCTTGACGCGGCGCGTGGCGTCGATGGCCTTCGCTTCGTCGTCCTTGTTCCGGACGAGGCCCCTGAGCGTCACGACCGCGGCGGAGGTCTCGACGTCGATCTGCGTGGCATCGATGTCAGGGGCGTTCAGGAGCGCCGTCTTGACCTGGGTGGTCAGCGTCGCGTCGTCGATCGTGCGATTGATCGCGGCGCCGGCGCCGCAGCCGGCGGCGAAAATGGCGGGTGTGAGCAGGATCAGGAAGAGAAGCGATCTGGCAGGCGTCATCGAAGCCACGGTACTCCAACCGGCCGGCCTACATGCCCGTCGCGTGATAGCCCGCATCCACCATCAGCACTTCGGCGGTGACGGCGCGTCCCGCGTCGCTCAACAGAAACACCGCGGCGTCGGCCACTTCCGACGTCTCCACCGTCCGGCGCAGCGGCGCGCGATCGCGATACACCTGCAGGATCGACGAGAAGCCGGAAATGCCGGCGGCGGCCAGCGTCTTGATCGGTCCGGCGGAGATCGCATTGACGCGGATGTTCTTCGGACCGAGATCCGCGGCGAGATAGCGCACCGTTGATTCGAGCGCCGCCTTCGCGACGCCCATGACGTTGTAGTTCTGAAAGACGCGCTCGCTGCCGAGATAGGTCAGCGTGAGAATCGTTCCGCCGCCCCGCCGTTCCATCAGGGGCAGCGCCCCGCGCGAGAGCGCGATCAGCGAGTAGGCGCTGACGTCGAGGGCGAGACGAAATCCCTCGCGCGTCGTGTGCACGAAGGGGTTCGACAACTCGTCGCGCGGCGCGTACGCCGCACCATGCACGACGAAGTCGAGGCCGCCGAACGAGCGCTCGATTTCCTCGAACACCCGTGCGACCTGCGCATCGTCGCTCACGTCGCACGGCAGCACCAGCGCCCCGGTGAGGCCCGCGGCCAGCTCGCGGACGTTCTCCTCGAGCCGTTCCCCCTGATACGTCAGCGCCAGGCGCGCACCTTCGCCGGCCACCGCCTGCGCGATGGCCCACGCGATCGATCGCTTGTTCGCGACGCCGACGATCAACCCCGTCTTGTTTGCGAATGCTGCCGCTGCCATCCCTCATCCCTTGTCCCTGATTCGGGACCCCCACATCGAGGATCCCTCATCGGGGATCCTTCATCCTTGATCCTCAATCCGTGATCGTCAATCCCGAATCAGACGCGCGCGCCGTGATCGGTGATGCACGATGAGGATTCGGGATGTCGGGACGCGGGATTGACGATCGGAGAATCCCGGATGAGCGATGAGGATGCGGGATGCCGCGCGAGCGAACCGATCAGCGCGAGCGCTTCTTCTGCTGTCCGCTCGCGCCGCGTCCGAAGCCCTGTCCCGTGCCACGGCCCTGTCCGTGCTGGCCGCGGCCGAACCGCGCGCCGCCGCCGGGACGGCCGCCGTTGCCCTGACCGCCGCGCGCACGGAAGCTGCCGTTGCCGCGTCCGCCGATGTTCTGCCGGATCGTGAATTCCGGCACCGGGCGTTCGACCTTGATGCCCTCGGGACGGGGCAGGGTCGCGCGGATCAGCGGACGATGAACGGGGCCTTCGTCGGAGGTGATCGGCTGCGCGTCGGGTTCCTGTTCGGACTCCGGCGCCTCCGCCATCGCCGGTTCGACAGGCGCCGCGGCTGCGACCACCGGTTCGTCGGCGACGTCCGGATCGTGATGAGGATGCGGTTCGTTCTGTGCGGTCATCGGTGTTCCCGGAACTGTCAGTGCGGGCGCCGTCGTCTTGCGGCGGCGCGGCGCTTGTCCGCCCTTGTACACGTGCTCGGCGTCGCACGTCGTACACCGCGTCTGCTTGACGTCTTCGTCGATCATCGCGACCACCGCGTGATTGGTCACACGGCGCTCGCGCGGACAATAGTCGTCCAGAATGTCACCGAGACGCAGCCGGCGCTGCTCCATCAAATTTCCCCCGAATTGTCCTGAAAGATAGGCTGGGAAAAGACCGCGTTAGTAGGCACGTCCAGTCTAACAGACGCCTCGACCCAAGCGCAACAATAGTTACTCTAGTCTGCCGATTGCGGGCCTTTCCGCCGCTCGCGATCGATCCAGGCGAGCGCCGCCTCGAGCGGACGATCGCGTCCGGCGAGTAAATCGGCGCGCGTCGCGGGCACGATTTCGTCAGGCACCACGCCTCGTCCTTCGATCCGCACGCCCGTGCCGGTGACGAAATCGCCCCACGCGTGAATGAACACGTCGCCGTTCGGAAGCGTGTCGAACAACGCCGGCAGGGCCTGCCCCATCGTCGTCTCGCCGAACACGCGCGCGCGGCCGAGCGACTGCAAGCCGCCGGTGAAGCACTCCGACGCGCTCGCCGACAGCCCATCCACGACGATCGCGAGCGGGCCGCGGAACGGCTGCACCCGGTCGCCGGACCCGCTCACGAGGCGCGGATTCGCGCGGAACCGAAGTTCGTGATCGCCGCGTGCGTTCATCACGCCGAGCGTCAGCGGTTCGGAAACGAAGTGACCGGCCAGTCCCATGATCATCGCCGCGAGCCCGCCAGGGTTGCCGCGCAGATCGATCACCACGCCGTCCGCGTCGCGGAAACGATCGATGGCCTGCTGGAATTTCACGTCTACGGCCGCCATCCACACGTTGAACGCAATCACGCCCGCGCGGCCGCCCTCCGGGGTGCGCATCAGCGACGAACGCACGCGCACGTGCATCGTCGGAAGACTGCCGACCGTGACGGGCTCGCCGGATTCGGCGATGCGCTGGATCGATTTCCTCATGGACGCGCCGCTGCCGTCGACGAACGTCGCCTCGAGCGTCGAGCCCGGAGCGCCGCGCAGCTCGCCGAGCGAGAGTCGCCAGGCTTCGAGCTGGGCGATGCGCGCGGGCGCGCCGTCCAGCACCGCGGCGAGCCGATCCGGGAGCGGCACGCCGTCGACGCGCTCAACGGCCCATCCCGGCTTCACACCCGCTGAGACGGCAGGGCCATCCGGATCCACTGCGCTGACGATGAGCTGCCGGTCGATCAGGCGGACGTCGAATCCCGGCTGACCGCCGAGGTTCACGTGATCGTCGGGACCATCGGGCGAGGCCGGGATGACGGCGAAGTGCGAGAGCCCGAGCCGGCCGAGCAGTTCGCGAAGGACGGCCCGCAACTCGCCGGGCGTCTTCGCGCCGATGGCCTTAGGACGCAGCTCCGCGCGCGCGCGATCCCACGTGGCGACGTCGAACGATGGATCGAAGTGCGTATTGCGGACGATGGTCCAGACCTTGTCGAAGGTCGCTTCCGCTTCCGGCGGCTGCGCGGCGCACAGCATCGCGCCGGTGAGCCCCGCCGCGGCGACGAGGGCCGCACACCGCCGCCTCACTTGATGAGGGCCTTGATCGGCGCGGGCAAGTCGAACGCGGACGACGGGACCTTGTCGAACTCGATGGACGCCAGCGTGATCTTCTGTTCGATGCCCATGATCTGCTGCACCACGGTGGTCGCCAGCAGCAGGTTGCCGAACTTCTTGTAGTCCCCTTCGATGCTCGTCGTCTTCACCGAGCCCATTGGGGTTTCGCGGGTGTTCATGCTGCCGGCGCGCAGCCCCGTCGAAGCGTCGTAGAAGTCGAAATCTTCGGAGCCGTCCTCACGAACGAGGCTGACCTTGTAGCAGGGCCGGTTGTCGAAGGTCGTCTTCTCCACCGTCTTCATGCTGCGGTAGCGTTTGGGATCGCGCAGGTCGCCGTAGAAATCGGCGTCGAACTTCGCCTGCTCCAGCTCCTTGCCGACCTGCAGCATCGGTCCGAGCAGCGGCGAGATCGACCAGCCGTGCGATCCGTCGTAGCCGCTGGCGATCTCGCCAAGGCCCGGCACCTGCACGCGAAGCGCGGTCCGGTTCGGATTCGCGGCGCCGAAAATCTCGACACTACCGGTGAGCCCCTGCGCGGGCACCGAGAACGTACCGGTCGCGTGCTGCGAGGTGTGCGACAGGATGGCGTCGCGTCCGCCTACCGCCTTGACGTGGCGGTCGATGATGGAACGCGCGGCGGGCAGCTCGCCATCCTGCTTGCCGGCTTCACTCTTCGACGTCTCAGGATTCGCCGGCGCGCCCTTCGGCGTTTCGACTTTCGGCAAAGGCGCCGGCGCCGCGGCCTGCGCGCCGATGCCGACGGCGCCAGCCATGACCGCGATCAGGACAACGGCAACCACGGAGACGGGCCGGCCGTCCCTGAAACCCGTGAAACACATCGAAGGAACTCCTGAAGCAGGCGGGAAACACGTCAAGTGTACCTCAATTCTTCTCGGTCCCCGCGCTGCGGCCCGGCCCTGCCCGCCGCGGATTCACGGAGGCTGTTCACGCTTTCGTGATGTGCGTGACCACCCCAAGCACATAGTGCAGCTCCACGCGATCGCCCGGCTCGAGCCGCCGCGGTACTGATTCCTGTCCGACTCGCGCGAGGCTCACTTGTCCTTGCGGGTCGTCCGGATCGTAGAAGTAGACATCGAGCGACAGCTGGCCGTGGATACTGACCGGCTGAACCTTCTTGACGACGGCCGTCTTCGAGCCTTTGAGCATGTTCATTTCATCCGCGTGAACGTGACCGGCGCGCCCCAGACGGCGGCGTCTCTCGGCTGCGCGCGCAGCCAGGCGCGCAACCGCGCGGTCGGCGCGACGATGAGGGCGTTCTGCTTCTGATCGAACACCGTCGAGAGCGCGCCCGGCAGCGCCCGGCGCGCCCGCAACCGATCCGCGAACGAGTCGTAGGACAGCGGCGTGAGCGCCAGTTGATCCCCATTCAGGCCGACGCGCAGGATGACGTGCGCCGGCAGCAGGAACGAGCCGCGATCCGCGCCGCGCGCCGGCATCAGGTCGAGGTAGTGCTCGTCGCCGACGATCGTCAGGAAGCCCGAGACGTCACCCTTCTCGCTCGGATGCTCGTAATGGACGCGGTACGAGCGCCATTCCGCTGCGTCGATCCTCATCGAGGCATTGTCGTCCGCATCGCGCCACGCGCCGAGCAGGTCGGGATCCCACGCGAGCCAGTCGTCCTCGTACGCGGGCTGGAGGGAGATGACGAGGCACCCGGATGACGTCGCGAGCGCGAGCGTCGCGAGCAGTGCGGTCAGGACCCGGCGCATGCGAGGCGTATTGTATGTGACGCGGCGATCGCGGGCGCAGGCAGGCCGCGTCTTCAGGCCCGGCACTCACGTCAGCGCTCGACCGCGCGTCTCCGGAATCCAGATCCAGAACACGGCCGCCAGCAGGAACGCGGCGGAACAGACGAGGAGCGCGGCGCCGAAGCCGTGCGTCTGCGCGAGCGTTCCGACCGTATACGGCGCGAACGCGCTGACCAGCCGTCCCGTGTTGTAGGTGAACCCCTGCGCGGTGGCGCGGATCGCGGTCGGGTAGATCTCCGCGGTGACCGCGCCGAAGCCGCTGAAGTAGCCGGTGGCGGCGAACGCCACCGCCGGACCCAGCATCAAGAGGACCGCCGGCACGCGAATCGTGACGTAGATCGCCAGCAGCGCGGCGGCGGCGATCAGATACGCCACGTACGCACGCTTGCGTCCGAACCGATCGGAGACGAACCCGAACGTCACGTAGCCGATCCACATCCCGACCTGCATGATCGCGACGAACGCCGATGCGGCGCCGCCGCCAAGCCCGATGCCGCCCTGCGAAGGCGCAGCTTTGAGGTAGCTTGGCAGCCACAGGTTGAATCCCCACCACGCAAACAGCGTGCAGGCGTTCATGAGCGTGAGCACGATCGTCAGCGGCGCGAGGCGCCGCTGAAACACGGCGGGGATCCGCCCGCGCGCGTGCGCGGCTGCGCCGCGCGTACGCCAGATCTCCGGCTCCTTGACACGACGGCGGATCCAGATGGCGAAGAAGCCGGGCAGGATGCCGACGAAGAACACCGCCCGCCATCCGAAGCGGGGCTGCACCACGCCGCTGACGATCGCGGCGAGCGCGTAGCCGATCGCCCAGCCGCTCTGCATGAGCCCGAGCGCCTTGCCGCGATGCTCCGCCGGCCACGACTCGCTGACGAGCGCGGCGCCGCTCGCCCACTCGCCGCCCATGCCGATGCCGAGCCCGATCCGGCACCAGGCGAACGCGCTGAACGATCCGGCAAGACCGCACGCGGCGGTGAAGATCGAATAGAGCGCGACGCTCAGCATCATCGCGCGGGTCCGTCCGAAGCGATCGGCGATCCAGCCGAACGCAATCCCGCCGGCGGCCGCGGCGACCAGGGTGATCGAGCCGAGCAATCCGCCCTGCGCTCTGCTCAACCCAAGATCGACGATGACTGCGGGGAGCACGAGCGCGAACAACATGACGTCGAACGCATCGAGCATCCACCCCACCGTGCCCGCGACGAGCGCGCGCCGCGCCTCGCGATCGGCGCCGCGCCACCACTGCATCAGCGCGCGCCCACCGGCTGCACGTGGACACCGGCGCGGACGAGCGCCGCGCGGATCCGTGCGGTGAGGTCGGCGGCGCCCGGCGTGTCGCCGTGTACGCAGATCGTGTCGATCTTCAGCGACACCTCGCGTCCGTCCGCCGTCAGCACGACCCCGTCGCGCACCATTCGCAACGCACGCTGGACGACGACGTCAGGGTCGTGGATCACCGCGCCGGCCTCCGTTCGCGGCAGCAACGACCCGTCCGGCCGATAGGCGCGATCGGCAAAGCCTTCCGCGGCGACGAACAGTCCGGCCTCGCGCGCCGCGTCGATCATCGGCGAGTTCGGGAGGCCGAACATGATCAACGACCGATCGAACGCGGCGATGGCCCGTGCCATCGCCTCGGCCAACGGCCGCTGCCGCGCGGCCATGTTGTAGAGCGCGCC
>JABFWM010000367.1 GCA_013362195.1 Acidobacteriota bacterium | reverse complement strand
GGCGACAATCGCGAGATGACCGACGACCGCCGGCTGGTGCCCTCCGATCGCCAGTTCTTCGTCAAGCTGTCCTACGCGTTCCAGCGGTGAGGGCGAGGAAGGCCGTGAATGGGGCACGCCGGGTCTGAAGACCCGGGCTGCACGTGTCGCGGTTCGATGCGTGTGGCTGCGTCCATGCAGGGCGGTCTGCACACCCGCCACGCGCCCGATGCGCCGGCCCATCGATCGTCGAAAATGTCACGCGAATTTACTTTGCGTGCCTCGTCCGTTGTGCCAAGATGCGCGCCGCGGTCCGTACACCACATGAAGGAGCTCCGAAATGAAAGGCCCGAGAGCAGTGGCAGTTGCGGTGTCGGTTCTGGCGCTCACCGCGGGCGCGCACACCCTCGACGCGGGCGGAAAGGACCGGGACAGCACGCCGTCGCACATCGTGGTGGCGTTCGGCGCCGGGCTCAACACGGCGCAGCCAGGCAACACGCCGAACCATCACATCATTCCGCAGGAGTTCACGGTCCGGATCACCCATGCCAAGAAACTCGATGGCACCGTCGTCGTCGTCCCCGCCACGGTGAACTTCATCGTGTCGGGCTTCCACTGGCCCTGGGTCTATAACAACGGCGTCACGCTCGAAGAAGTCCAGAGCCATGTGCCCGCGGCCGGACTGTTCGTGAACTACAACGTCGACGTGTTTGCGAAGGGCGTCGACCCCGGCACGCCGCCGACCTTCGCGAACGCGGGCGTGAACCCGTCCGGTGTCATGAACCGCACGGATTCGTTCGGGTTCTCGATGCCTGGCACCTACCTCGTCATCTGCAACGTGCGCGGCCACTTCATCGACGGCATGTACGCGTGGATCCACGTCGTCGACGAGGACGACAACTGATCGATCGGAAGTGACGGGGGGACGTGGGCGCCGATCACGAACGCGCGCCCACACCCGCTCCCTGACCGGCGTTCCCGCCGGTACTCGCCGTGGCCGTGTGCGAGTGGACTATCCACTAGAATCCCGGTATGCGCACGCTCCTCCTCGCGTTCTGCCTCTTCGCCTTGCTGCCGTCGGCGTCCGCGGCGGATCGTCCGAACATCATCTTCATCATGTCGGACGATCACGCCGCGCATGCGATCGGCGCGTACGGTTCGCACGTCAACAAGACGCCGAACCTCGATCGCCTGGCTCGTGACGGGATGATCTTCACGAGCGTCTTCGCGACCAACTCGATCTGCACGCCGAGCCGCGCCGCGATTCTCACCGGCCAGTACTCGCACATCAACGGCGTCACGATGTTCAACCGGTTCGACAGCTCGCGCATGACCGTGGCGCGTCTGCTGCAGGCGGCCGGCTACTACACCGGCATGATCGGCAAGTGGCACCTGGGGAGCGATCCACGGGGCTTCGATCGCTGGGAGATCCTGCCGGGGCAGGGCGCGTACACGGATCCGATCTTCTATACGGCGACGGGCGAGAAGACCTACACCGGCCGCTATGTCACCGACGTGATTACCGAACTGGGGATTGACTTCATCGACAAGCGGCCACGCGGCCGGCCCTTCTTCCTGATGCTCCATCACAAGGCGCCACACCGGCCCTGGGAACCCGACGCGGCGCATGGCGCCCGGTTCGCCGGGCAGTGGATCCCGGAGCCCGAGACGCTCTGGGACACGTACGAGACACGCAGCGACGCGCTTCACGAGAACCGGCAGCGGATCGCCAGAGACCTCACGCGGCGCGATCTCAAGCTGCCGCCGCCGGCGGATCTGCAGGGCGCCGCGCGTGCGGACTGGCTCGCGGAGAAGCCGGAGAGTGTCACGACGATGGTCGAGGGAAAGCGCGTGACGCTGACCGGCGAGGCGCTGACCCGCTGGAAGTATCAGCGCTACATGCAGGACTACCTGGCGACCGTGCAGTCGGTCGACGACGGCGTCGGGCGCGTGCTCGAGGCGCTCGATCGGCACGGTCTCGCGAAGAACACGATCGTCGTCTATACGAGCGATCAGGGATTCTTCCTCGGCGATCACGGCCTGTTCGACAAGCGGTTCATGTACGAGGAATCGCTGCGGATGCCGTTCCTGGTGCGCTGGCCGGCCGCGATCAAGGCCGGCAGCCGGAGCGACGCGATCGCCCTCAACGTCGATTTCGCGCCGACCTTTCTCGACGCGGCTGGCCTCCGGGTGCCGGCGGAGATGCAGGGGCGTAGTCTGCTGCCCATTCTGCGCGGCAAGACGCCCTCCGACTGGCGGACGTCGATGTACTACCGCTACTACCACGATCCTGGCGACCACGACACGCGCGCGCACTACGGCGTCCGCACGCGCACGCACAAGCTCATTTACTTCTGGAAGAAGGATCAGTGGGAGCTCTTCGATCTGGTCAACGATCCGTCCGAGATGCACAACCTGTATGGCCAGCCGGGGCACGAGGCGCTGACCGCGGCGCTGAAGGAGGAGCTCGCGCGGCTCAAGCGCGCGGTTGGAGACGAGGACCAGCTGGCGGACGAGCAGCTGCCGAACGGCGTCGACGGACCGGTCGCCAGACTGCGCGGCACGTAAGGCGATCGCGGTCGGCCTGATCGTGCGTCATCTGCCAACACGTACGCGCGGCTGCATCAGGCGTGAGCGAGCGCTGAAGGTCGGCGTTCAGGGCAGGCCGAAGCACAGAATGTTCGGGCCGGCCGCAACGGCGACGTACTGCTGTCCCGCCACGGCGAACGTCATCGGCGACGCTTTCATCCGGATGTTCGTCGGGAAGTGCCACAGCGGCCTGCCCGTGCGTTGATCGACGGCCGCGAAGCCGCCGTTGGGTTGACCGTAGAAAATCAGTCCGCCGGCCGT
>JABFWM010000337.1 GCA_013362195.1 Acidobacteriota bacterium | reverse complement strand
GGGACGTGGAGTACTGGAAGGGACAGGTCGAACGCCTGAGGTCGCTGCTCGGCGCCGGCGCCATCAGCCGGAACGAATTCGACACCGCCCAGCACAACCTGGAAACCGCGCAGGCGAACCTCGCGGCGCTCGACGCACAGGTCCGCGAGGGGCAGGTGCAGCTGCAGTACTACCGCGTCACCGCGCCGCAGGACGGCATCGTCGGCGACATCGCGATCCGCGAAGGCGACCGCGTCACGCCGGCGACGGCGATCACGACCATCGACGATCGTGAAGGCCTCGAAGCGTACCTGCAGGTGCCGCTGACCCGCGCGCCGGAGTTGCACGCGGGGGTCCCGGTCCAGATTCTCGATCCCGACGGACGCGTCGCCGCCACCAACCCGATCACGTTCGTCGCGCCGCGTGTTGACGACGCGACGCAGACGGTGCTGGCCAAGGCCCAGCTGCGCGACGTGCCTCCGACGCTCCGAGTGCAGCAGTTCATTCGCGCGCGAATCGTGTGGAGCAGCCAGCCGGGCCTGACGCTGCCGATCGTTGCCGTGCTGCGTCTCGGCGGCCAGTACTTCTGCTTCGTCGCCGAGCAGAGCGAAAACGGCCTCGTCGCGCGCCAGCGTCCGGTGCAGGTCGGCGAGATGCTCGGCAACGATTACGTGGTGAGCGGCGGGCTCAAGGAAGGCGATCGCGTGATCGTGTCGGGCGTGCAGAAGCTGGCCGACGGCGCGCCGGTCCGGGCCGAGTAGCCCGTTCAGAGCTGAACACGCATGTTCGTCGACGTCTTCATCCGCCGTCCGATCCTCGCGTCGGTCTGCTCGCTGGTCATCATCCTCGCCGGGCTGCTCGCGATCCCGACGATGCCGGTGGCGCAGTATCCGTCGCTGGCGCCGCCGCAGGTCAACGTCAGCGCCTTCTTTACCGGCGCCAACGCCCAGGAAGTCGAGACCGCCGTCACGACGCCGCTCGAACAGGCGATCAACGGCGTCGAGGGCATGCTCTACATGTCCTCGTCCAGCACCAACAGCGGCGTCTCGCAGATCACCATCACCTTCGACGTCACCCGCGATCAGGACCTCGCCGCGGTGGACGTGCAGAACCGCGTCAACCAGGCGCTCGGCCGCATGCCCGCCGAAGTGCGGACGACCGGCATCACCGTGCAGAAACAGTCGACCGGCTTCATTGCCGCGATCGGCGTGTACGCCGAGCATGGCGAGTACGACTCGCTGTTCCTGAGCAACTATCTCGATGTCTACGTGCGTGACGCGCTGAAGCGCATTCCGGGCATCGCCGACGTCATCATCTTCGGCGAGCGCAAGTACTCGATGCGGCTCTGGCTCGATCCGGACCGCATGGCGGCGCGCAAGATCACCGCGAACGACGTCGTCACCGCGCTGCGGCAGCAGAACGTGCAGGTGGCGGCGGGGAGCCTCGGCCAGGCGCCCGCGCCCGCGGGGCAGCTGTATCAGCTCAGCGTACGCGCCGTCGGCCGGCTCCGCGAGCCCGCCGAATTCGACAACATCATTCTCAAGTCGGGCGAGGACGCCGCGCTCGTCCGCGTGCACGACGTCGGACGGGCGGAGCTCGGCGCCGAGACCTATTCATCGCAGCTGCGCTTCCAGGGCATCGAAGGGGTCGGCATGGGCGTCGTCCAGCTCCCGACGGCCAACGCGCTCGACGTCTACGAGGCGATGGTGCAGGAGCTCGAACGGCTGAAACGGCAGTTCCCGCCCGGGATGAATTACCAGATCGCCTTCAACACCACCGATGTCGTCCGCGAGTCGATTCACGAGGTGTTGAAGACGCTCGCCGAGGCGATCGTGCTGGTCGTGCTCGTCATCTTCATCTTCCTGCAGACCTGGCGCAGCACGATCATTCCGACCATCACGATTCCCGTGTCGCTCATTGGCGCGTTCGCGCTGGTGAAGCTGATGGGGTTCTCGATCAACACGCTGACGCTCTTCGGCATCATCCTCGCGACCGGCATCGTCGTTGACGACGCGATTGTGGTCATCGAGAACATCGAGCGGCACATCCAGGAATACAAGGTCCCGGCGCGCAAGGCCGCATCCGACGCGATGCGCGAGGTGTTGAGCGCGGTGATCGCGACCGCGCTCGTGCTGATCGCCGTGTTCGTGCCGGTGGCCTTCTTCCCGGGCACGACCGGCCGTCTCTACGCGCAGTTCTCGATGACGATGGTGTTCGCGGTGGCGCTGTCGGCGTTCAACGCCGTCACGCTGACGCCGGCGCTGTCCGCGCTGCTCCTCGATCGCGAGAGCCACCACAAGGGCCGGTTCTTTTCGTTCTTCGAGCGCGTCATCGGCAGCGGCACGAACCTCTACGTGAGGGCGCTGCGCGGCACCATGCGCGCCCGGGTCGTCGTGGTGATCGTGTTCGTGCTCGCGCTCGCCGTGACCTATTTTGTGTATCGCATCGTGCCGCAGGCGTTCATTCCTGAAGAAGATCCCGGCTACTTCATCGTCCAGATCCAGGCGCCGCCGGGCGCGTCGCTCGAATACACCGCCACCGTCGCGCGGCAGGCGGAACAGATCATCCTCAAGGATCAGGATGTGCTCGCGCTGTTCTCGGTCATGGGGTTCAGCTTCACCGGCGCAGCATCGAATACCGGGCTGATGTTCGTCCGCCTCAAGCCCTTCGAGGATCGGCCGGGACAAGGGCACTCGCTGCAGGCGATCCTTGGACGCGTCAGCGGGCCCTTGTTCGGCCTCTCCGGCGCCATCGTCGTCGCGTTCACGCCGCCGTCGATCCCGGGACTGAGCCGCTTTGGCGGATTCGAGTTCCAGGTACTCGATCAGGCGGGCAGCGACATCGGCGCGCTGGCGCAGGCCACGCAGGCCGTGATCGGCGCCGGCAACCGGTCCGGCCAGCTGCGGGGCCTTTTCAGCGCGTTCACGGCCAACGACCCGCAGCTGCAGGTCACGATCGATCGACAGCGCGCGATCGCGCTCGGCCTGCCGCTCGATGAAGTGACCAGCGCGATGCAGGTGTTCCTCGGGTCGCAGTACGTGAACGACTTCGAGTTCAACAACCGCGCGTATCGCGTCTACGTGCAGGCCGACCAGCAGTTCCGATCGAATCCGCAGGCGCTCAAGGAGCTCTACGCGCGCACCCGCGCCGGGACGATGATTCCACTCGAGCAGGTGGTGACCGTGAAGGAGACGACGGCGCCGCAGGTCATCAACCATTTCAACCTGTTCCGGTCGGCAACGATCAACGGATCCGCCGCGCAGGGCGTGAGCTCGGGCGAGGCGCTCGCGCACATGGAATCGCTCGCCGAGCGCAATCTGCCGCAAGGCTTCGGCTACGCGTGGTCGGGCATCTCGCTGGAAGAGACGAAAGCCGGCCGTCAGTCCTTCATCATCTTCGGCCTCGCGCTGCTGCTGGTGTACCTGACGCTCGCGGCGCAGTACGAGAGCCTCGTGCTGCCGTTCATCGTGCTGCTGGGCGTACCGCTGGCGGTGCTGGGCGCGCTCTCGGCGCAGTGGCTGCGCGGACTGGCCAACGACGTGTACTGCCAGGTCGGCCTGGTCATGCTGATCGGGCTCGCCGCCAAGAACGCGATTCTGATCGTCGAGTTCGCCGAACAGCTGCGCGGACGGGGCCTCTCGATCGTCGACGCGGCGATCGAAGCCGGGCGCATCCGGCTGCGGCCGATCCTGATGACCTCGCTGGCGTTCATCCTGGGCGTGCTCCCGCTCGTCGTCGCGACCGGCGCGGGCCAGGAGGCGCGCCATTCGGTGGGCACGGCGGTGGCGGGCGGGATGCTCCTGTCGACATTTCTGAACATCGTGTTCATCCCGGTCCTGTACGTCGTGATTGAGTCGTTGCGCGAGCGGTTCGGCGGCGCGCCGCACACGCCGCCTGCGACGCCGTAGGTCATCCGGACCGGGCCGGTGTCCAGTGGGGTGCGCGACTAGGCTGAGCGGTATCGAGGGATCGGCCGCACGGATCGCCCTTAACTGTCTCCATTGTTTGACACTATTCGGAATCCCGTAGTACGCTGGCAGGTCGATTTACAAGGTAAATTCGTAGGGCCGGAGGAGCAGCGATGCAGATCGACGAACGTGTCGTCGACGGAGTGACAGTGCTCGACCTGAAGGGCAAGATGACCCTCGGGGAGGGCGACGAACTGCTCAAGGACAAGATCAACTCCTTGATCCAGCAGGACCGGAAGCAACTGCTCCTCAACCTCGAGGGTGTGCCCTACATCGACAGCGCGGGCCTGGGCGAAATCGTTCGGACCTACACGACCGTCAGCCGGCAGGGGGGCAAGCTCAAGCTGCTGAATCTGACCAAGCGGATTCAGGATCTCCTGGCGATCACGAAGCTGCTGACCGTGTTCGAGACCTCCGAATCGGAAGCCGACGCGGTCAAGAGCTACTAGTAGTTCCGCGCCGTGCGGCCGGCGCCGCACCACAGCCCGCGCGACGAATCCGCGCATGGCGCACAGCACATTACCCAGATTGACCGAGCCGCCGCGGGAGCGGGACGACGCTCCGGCGCGGCCGGTCGCGATCGGTCTGCTTCTGTCCCTGCGTCCCTCGCAGTGGACGAAAAACCTGATCATTTTTGCCGGCCTGATCTTCGGCCAGCGTCTGCTCGACGCCGGCGCGGTCGGCAGGGCGTGCGGCGCATTCGCGATTTTCTGCGTGCTGTCGGGGGTCGTGTACCTCATTAACGATGTCGCGGATCGCGAGGCGGATCGCCGTCATCCGCTGAAGCGGCACCGCGCGATTGCCTCCGGCGCCGTCCCGGTCGGCCTCGCCTTGACCACCGCGCTGGTGCTCGGCGTCCTGTCGCTGGCGGCCGCTTACTGGATCCGTCCGCAGTTCGCGCTCGTCGCCGCCGCCTACGTCCTGCTGCTCGCGCTGTACTCGGGACCGCTGAAGCACGTGGTCATCATCGACGTGCTGACGATCGCGATCGGGTTCGTGCTGCGCGCGGTCGCCGGAGCCGTCGCGATCGACGTTCCGATCAGCCACTGGCTGCTGATCCTCACCATCCTCCTGGCGCTGTTCCTGGCGTTGAGCAAACGGCGCCACGAGCTGGTGCTGCTGGCCGACGGCGCGACCCGGCACCGGCCGATTCTCGAGGAATACAGCCCCTATCTGCTCGATCAGATGATCGCCGTCGTGACCGCGTCGACGCTGATTTCCTACGCGTTCTACACCGTGAGCCCCGAGACCGTCGAAAAGTTCCACACCGACTATCTCGGACTCACGCTTCCGTTTCCGCTCTACGGCATCTTTCGCTACCTCTACCTGGTGCATCAGAAAGAAGGCGGCGGCAGCCCCGCGGAAATGTTGCTGAACGATCGTCCGCTGCTCGTCTGCGTGGCACTGTGGGCCATGACGACGGCCGCGATCATTTACGCGCCGGACCTGGGCGTGCATATCGGATAGGTGAATGGCTAAATCCAGAGTTGCGATCCTCAAGACCTCACCCGCGACGGTCCTCCGTGACTATCACACGCTGCTGAACCTGGCCGGCTATCAGGACGTCGTGCGCAAGGACGCCGACACGGCGCTGAAGGTGAACATCTCGTGGCACTTCTTCTTCCCCAGCAGTTCGACGACGCCGTGGCAGCTGGAAGGGGTGATTCGCGCGATGAAGCAGGACGGCTACGACCCCGGCCTGATTCACGCGTGCCACAACCGGACGGTCGTCATCGACGCGCACCTGGGCGAACGCGAGAACAAGCAGGTGAACGTCGTCGACGCGCACGGGCTCCGGAACATCCACATCTACGAGACCGAGGAGTGGATCAACATTCGCGACGCGGTCGGGGACCTGACGAAGCAGTTCACCTGCCTGAACGAGGTCTACCCGAACGGCTTCATGATCCCGAAGCGGTTCATCGGCGAGAACATCATTCACCTGCCGACGATGAAGACGCACGTGTTCACGACGACCACCGGCGCGATGAAGAACGCGTTCGGCGGACTGCTGAACGAGCATCGGCACTGGACGCACCCGGTCATTCACGAGACGCTGGTCGACCTGCTGATGATCCAGAAGAAGATCCATCGCGGCGTGTTCGCGGTCATGGACGGCACCTTCGCGGGCGACGGTCCGGGGCCGCGCTGCATGATGCCGCACGTGAAGAACGTGATCCTGGCGAGCGACGATCAGGTGGCGATTGACGCCACGGCGGCGCGGTTGATGGGCTTCGACCCGATGCGCATCAAGTTCATCCGCATGGCGCATGACATGGGACTCGGATGCGGGGACCCGCGCGACATCGAGATGGTCGGCGACACGTCGGCGGCGCGTGAGAACTGGCACTTCGTCGGTCCGTTCAAGAAGATGACGTTCGCGTCCCGGATGCAGCACAAGATCTACTGGGGCCCGATGAAGAAGCCGATCGAGTGGTCGCTGAAGACGGTGCTCGCGCCCTGGGCGTATATCGCGAGCGTCATCTATCACGACAGCTTCTGGTATCCCGTGAACGCCCGGCGCATGATGCGCGCGGTGCTGGCGAGCCCGTGGGGGCGCCTGTTCCGCAACTGGGAGCGGGTGGCGGCCGACGCCAACGGCTATCCGGACGTCGGCCCGGGCGAGGCAGAAATCACGCTGACCGGCGCCAAGGCGCTGGTGCGCTCGCTCGGCATCCTGGGCACGTGCATCGCCCAGGCGCCCGAGTTCGTGCAGCGGCGGCGCCGGAGCACCGCCGCCCCATCACTGCCGGATGCCAAATGACGAAGGCCTGGTGTGGTTTCACCTACGCCATTCGCACTCGCAGGTCGGCAGAGGCGCGTTCAGCATTTTCGCATCAGGCAGTGGCACTGACATGACTGATTTTTCCGTTCGGTCCGACAACGTCGACGTCGAGCAGATCATGCGGCAGATCCGCGCGCGCATCCGCGAGAAGCGCGGCGTGGACTACACGGAAGAGGAAATCCGCGAGCTCGCGAACGTCACGCTCGAGACGTTTCTCGTTCCCAGGGGCGTGCGGTCGGATCTGCTGCAGCAATACCGGCAGGCGCGCGAGACCGCGCTGCCGCCCAACTACACGTTCGAAGACACGACCCTCTTCGAGACCCATCGCGGGCCGCTCGCGTTCGTCCGCCGGCTGCTCAAGCCGGTGCTGAAACTGTTCTTCAACCCGAACCCGCTGATCGAAGCGCTGCACATCCAGTCGAAGCTGAACGAGGCGCACGCGGCGATCGAGCCGCTCCACTTCGAGATCATCCACAATCTCGTGCTGGAGCTGACGCGCACCAGCATCGAGGTGAAGAACCTGAAGATGCGAATCGAGTCGATGTCGAGCCGGCTCGATTTCGACGAGCGGCGCGCGCGGGCGCTCGAGGGCGTCGTGCAATATCGGCCCGGCGCCGTCCCGCCGCTGCACCCGCCCACCGGGCAGTCGGCCGCGCCTGCCGGTCCGCACAACGAACTCGATAACGAGGGCAACGAACGCCGGGCGCGACGCCGCCGCCGCCGCGGCCGCCGTCGACCCACGTCCGCCGCCGGTGGACCGGAGGCCGACTACGGCGAGGCAGGGGGGATCGGAACGCGGTCCGGCGTGGAAGAGTCCCGGGGGCACGACGACGAGATCCCGTCGGACGACGCCGAGGTCCGCGACGAAGCGCGGCACGAGCGCTCCGAGCCGGCGCGCCACGAAGCCGAGCCGCGCAGCGGTCGGCCCGTGACCGCGTTCGCGTCGAGGCCCGAACCGCGGCCGCCGGACGTACAGGCCGAACGCAGCACGCCGGTTGCGGCCGAGGATTTTGCGCCGGCCGAACGGCGCGACTCCGACCGTCGGCCCGACGTCCCGTCGCCAGCGGATCCCTCTTCGTCCGAGTCGTGAAGCTCGCGGTCGTCGTCCAGCGCTATGGCGCGGACATCAGCGGCGGCGCGGAGCTGCACGCACGCTACATCGCCGAGCGCCTGTCTCGCCACGCGGCGGTCGACGTCCTCACGACGTGCGCGAAGGATTACATCACCTGGAAGAACGATCGGCCGGCAGGGGTCGAGCAGGTGAACGGCATCACCGTCCGCCGCTTCCCGGTCGCGCACGAGCGGCACCCCTACGATTTCGGGCGGAAGTCGCTCCGGGTGTTCGAGCACGTGCATTCCGTCGCGGATGAATTGAGCTGGCTGGAGAGTGAAGGACCGGCGAGTCCTGCGCTGGTGCGCCATCTCGAACAGGCCGCCGGCACCTACGACTTCGTCCTGATCTTCAGCTACCGCTACTACCACGCGTGGCACGCGGCGCGCCGCATCGCGTCAAAAGCGATCATCGTGCCGACGGCCGAGCGCGATCCGGCCATCGGGTTGTCGCTGTTCGGGCCGGTGTTCAGGGGCGTGCGGGGCCTCATGTACAACTCGCCCGAGGAGCGCGCCATGATCGAGGCCGCTTCGCGCAACGAGCACGTCCCCGGGGTGGTTGTCGGCGTGGGATCCGACGTGCCGGAGCGGACCGATCCGGCGCGCTTCCGGCGCGCCTTCAACATTCACCGGCCGTTCGCGCTGTACATCGGGCGGATCGACGAGAACAAGGGGTGCGCCGAGCTGTTCTCGCACTATCTGCGCTACGCGGCGACGTTTCCGCGAGGCCTGGATCTCGTGCTGATCGGCAGCGCGATCATCGACATTCCCGCCCATCCGAAGGTGCACCATCTCGGGTTCCTGAGCGATCGCGACAAGTTCGACGCGCTCGCCGCCTCCGACCTGCTGATCATGCCCTCGTACTTCGAGAGCCTGTCGATGGTGGCGCTCGAGGCGTGGGCGCTCGGACGGCCGGTGCTCGCGAACGGGCGCTGCGACGTGCTCAAAGGACAGTGCATCCGCAGCAACGCCGGGCTGTACTACGAACGCTACGAGGAGTTCGTCGAGGCGCTGTACTCGCTCGAGTCGAATGGTCCGCTGCACGCGCACCTCGGGCGCAACGGACGCGCCTATTTCAAGCGGCACTACACCTGGCCGGTGATCGAGCAGAAGTACCTGGACATGTTCGCGAACTTGAAGAAGGCGCGCACCACCGGCCGCGCCATGGAGCCGCTGCCGGGATGGCTGGCGCGGCGCGCGCGCAACCTGCCGCCCGGACGCGAGGTCCTCGACCGGATTCCGGCCGGGGCGGTGAAGACCGGCATCGCATGAGCGGCCGCGTCCACCAGGTGCTCGCCACGCTGGGGTACGGCGACGCCATCGGGCACGAAGTGCTGGGGATCCAGCGGGCCCTCCAGGACGCCGGCGTCGGATCCGAGATCTTCGTCGAAACGGCCGACCGCCGCCTCGAACATCTCACGACCGATTACCGCGAGATGGTTGGCGCGATCGCGCCGGACGACGTGCTGATTCATCACTTCTCGATCGGCTCGCGTGCGTCGCGCACCGCCTTTGCGATGCCCGGCCGCATGGCGCTCGTGTATCACAACATCACGCCGCCGGAATACTTCGTCGGCGTGCACAAGGATCTCGTCAAGCTGTGCTTTCGCGGCCGGCGCGAGTTGACCGCGTATGTGCCGCGCGTGGACCTCGCGCTCGGCGATTCGGAGTACAACCGCGACGAACTGCGCGCGCTCGGGTTTTCATCGACCGGCGTCCTTCCGGTGGTCCCCGACTTCTCGCACCTCGATGGGCCGCCGAACACGATGACCTCGTCGGGGTTCGACGACGGGTGGACCAACATCCTGTTCGTGGGCCGCGTCATTCCCAACAAGAAGTTCGAGGACGTGATTCGCGCGTTTCACGTCTACCGCACCCGGCACAACCCGCGATCCCGCCTGCTGCTCGTCGGCTCGTACAGCGGATTCGAGCGCTATCTCGCGATGCTGCACTCGCTGATTGCGCGGCTCGGCACGCCTGACGTGCATTGTCTCGGCCACGTCAGCAACGAGGAACTGACCGCGTTCTACGAGATCGCCGACCTGTTCCTGTGCGCGAGCGAGCACGAAGGCTTTTGCGTGCCGCTCATCGAGAGCTTCTACAAAGGGGTGCCGGTGCTCGCCTACGCCGCGACCGCGGTGCCCGCGACCATGGACGGCGGCGGCGTGCTCTTCACCACGAAGGACCCGTTCGAGATCGCGCGGCTGATGGCAGCGATCCTCGACGATGCGGATCTCGGGGACGCGGTCGTGCGTTCGCAGGACGCGGCGCTGGAGCGGCTGCGGCGGAAGGACTTCCGCGGCACGCTGCTGCGGTTCGTCGAGCAGGTTCGCGCGCACGGTCCTCGCCCGGCGCCGGAGGTCGCGTGGGATTTCTGGCCGCAGTTCGATCAGGCGGCGCGTCTGGAGGAGCTGCGGCAGTTCAGGCCGGCGGCCTATCGCGCCTTGCCGCCGCGGCCGGACGCGGAGCCCGCGGCGCGCCGATGATCATCCATCAGTGGGTGCCCGCGGCGCACCGCGGTGACGCGATCGGCGACAGCGCGCGGAAGGTCCGCGATCTGCTGCGCGAGATGGGGCACGCCTCCGACGTGTTCGCGCTGACGATCGATGACGACCTGAGGAACGATGTCCGGTCGTTCAGCGATCCCGCCGCGTCGCGCGGCGACATCACCATCTTTCATTTCGCGCTGCCGTCGCCGATGACCGAGCCGTTCGCGCGGCTGACGGGACGCAAGGTCGTGCAGTATCACAACATCACGCCGGCGGCCTTTTTCGCCCCCTACGACGCCGGCCTGTTCCGGTTGGCGGCGCTCGGCCGCCGCGAGCTGGCGACGCTGGCCGGCCGCGTCGAGCTCGCGCT
>JABFWM010000185.1 GCA_013362195.1 Acidobacteriota bacterium | reverse complement strand
GCAACGAGCATAGACTATCCGCGATGAGATCGCTGCTGGCGCTCGCCGTACTGTCGCTGACCGAGCGGGAAGTGTACGAGCGATTGGTCCGCTGACTCGTGACCGCCGAACCGCCGGCGCGATCTCGGCGCCCGACAGTCCGCAGCAGCGACCGTCACGGTTGACGCCGAACAATTCTGGCGTCACCATACGACCCGTCAGCCGGGCAGGGAGACACTCGCATCACCCGGCGAGCCGTGCCCGGCGCGACTCAGGACTATGTCGAACACGTTATCGGACTTCGCCCTCCGGCACCTCGCAAAAATCGTCGAGTCCTCCGACGATGCCATTGTCAGCAAGGACCTGAACGGCGTCATTCAATCGTGGAATGCCGCGGCCGAGCGCATGTTCGGCTACACCGCGGAAGAGGCCATCGGAAAATCCATCCGCATGATCATTCCGGCCGACCGCCAGGGCGAGGAGGACTTTATTCTCGTGCAGCTGCGCGCCGGCCGGGCGGTGCAGGGCTACGAGACCGTGAGGCAGCGGAAGGACGGCAGCTTGATTCCGATCTCGCTGACCGTGTCGCCGCTGCGGGACACCAACGGCGCGATCATCGGGGCCTCGAAGACTGCGCGCGATATCAGCGAGCGCAAGCAGGGCGATCTGGCGGCGCGCCGGCTCGCCGCTCTCATCGAATCGTCCGACGACGCGATCGTCTCGAAGGACCTGAACGGGATCGTGACGTCGTGGAACCGCGCGGCGGAGCGGATGTTCGGGTACGCGGCCAGCGAGATCATCGGACGATCCATCCGGACGATCATTCCCGACGACCTGCAGACCGAGGAAGACATGGTGCTGGGGCGCATTCGTGCGGGCGTGAGCGTCGAGCACTATGAGACGCGGCGGCGCCGCAGGGACGGAAGCGAGATCCTGATCTCGCTGACCGTATCGCCGATCATCGATGAGACGGGCACGGTCGTCGGCGCGTCCAAGATCGCCCGCGATGTCACGGACCGTGCGCGGCTGCGAGCGCTGGCGGCAGAGCAGGCGATGGTGTCCCAGAAATTGAGCGAAGTCGGGTCGCTGGTCGCGTCGTCGCTCGACCGCAGCACCGTCGTTCAGAAGGTGACCGAGGCGGCCACGGCCCTGACCGGCGCGGAATTCGGCGCGTTCTTCTCCAACGTCCACGATCCCCGGACGGGCGATGCCTACCGGCTGCATACGCTCTCGGGCGCGCCGAAGGAGCGATTCGCCAGATTGCCACATCCGCGCGTGACCGCGTTACTCGCTCCGACTTTCCACGGGCAGGGCATCGTGCGCCTCGACGACGTCACGCGGGACCCGCGCTACGGCCAGAATCCGCCGTATCACGGCATGCCGGAAGGGCACCTGCCGGTCCGCAGCTATCTTGCGGTGCCCGTGACGGGCGCCTCGGGCGATGTACTGGGAGGGTTGTTCTTCGGTCACTCGCGACCCGGCGTGTTCACCGCGATCCACGAGCAGCTCGCGACTGGCGTCGCCGGATGGGCATCGCTCGCCCTCGAGAATGCACGGCTCTACACCGAGGCCCGCGAGGCGGACCGGCTCAAGGACGAGTTCCTCGCCGTGCTCTCGCACGAGTTGCGGACGCCGTTGAACGCGATTGTCGGGTATGCGCGCCTGCTGCGAGGCAACATGTTGAGCGGCGAGAAGGCCGCACGCGGCCTCGAGACCCTCGAACGGAACGCCGCTGCGCTGACGCAGATCGTCGAGGACGTCCTCGACGTGTCGCGGATCATCTCGGGCAAGATTCGGCTCGACGTGCAACCCGTCGAGGTGCCGCTCGTCGTCCACAACGCGGTCGCGACCGTGCAGCCGGCCGCGGACGCAAAGGCGGTCCGCCTTCAGACGATAATCGATCGGCGCGTGGGACCGGTGTCGGGCGATCCCGATCGATTGCAGCAGGTCGTCTGGAACCTCCTCGCCAACGCCGTCAAGTTCACGCCCAAGCACGGACGCGTCCAGGTGCGCGTCGAACGGGTGAACTCGCACATCGACATCGTCGTCAGCGACACCGGCGTCGGGATTCGACCGGAATTCCTGCCGCACGTGTTCGAGCGGTTCCGGCAGGCTGACGCTGGCACCACCCGCCGAACCGGCGGGCTTGGCCTCGGCCTGTCGATCGTGCGGCATATCATCGAAATGCACGGCGGATCGGTCCAGGCGGCGAGCGACGGGGAGGGCAAGGGCGCAACCTTCCGCGTGCGGCTGCCCTCGATGATCGTGCAGCCGCAGGACGTACGCGAGCCGCGCGAGCACCCGCGGACCGAGAAGCTGGCGCCGCTGACCGGCCTTGGCGATCTCTCGGGTGTTCGCGTGCTCGCCGTTGACGATGAAGAGGACGCGCTCGGGCTGCTGCGCGTCGTGCTCGAGACCGCCGGCGCGGAAGTGGTCACGATGGCCTCGCCATCCGAGGCGCTGACCCGGGTGGGCTCCATCGCGCCCGACGTGCTGGTGGTGGATCTCGGGATGCCGGAGATGGACGGCTTTGGATTCATTTCAGAGATCCGCCGCGCTGACGACGCGTCGATCCGCGACATTCCCGCGGCGGCGCTGACCGCCTTCGCGCGTTCCGATGACCGCACCAGGGCGCTTAAGAGTGGTTTCGAGATGCACTTGTCGAAGCCGGTCGATCCGGGTGAGCTCGTCGCGTCCGTGGCCACGCTCGTGCGGCGCTCACCGAAGCGGCGCTGACGCCGCGCACCGAAGCGGCGCTGACGCCGCGCACCGAAGCGGCGCTGACGCCGCGCACATATCGACTCGTCTGCGGCAACCCGTTCGTGCCGCCCGGTCGATCCGGTCGAAGAACCGATACGGCT
>JABFWM010000309.1 GCA_013362195.1 Acidobacteriota bacterium | reverse complement strand
GTGTTGAGAACGCACGCATGCGCGTACTGATTACCGGCGGGGCCGGGTTCGTCGGATCGCTCCTCGCCGAGGCCCTCCTCGCGCGCGGCGACGAGGTGTTCGTCCTCGACAACCTGTCCACCGGCTCGATCGCCAACATCACGCACCTGAAGCCGCACCCGAAGTTCCATTACACGATCGACTCGGTCATGAACGAGCCGGTCGTCGCGGAACTCGTCGATCGCACCGACGTCGTCGTCCATCTCGCCGCCGCGGTCGGCGTGAAACTGATCGTCGAAGCGCCCGTGCACACGATTGAAACGAACGTGCACGGTACCGAGGTCGTGCTCAAGCACGCCAACAAGAAGAAGAAGCTGGTGCTGATGGCGTCGACCTCCGAGGTGTACGGCAAGAGCGCCGACGTGCCGTTCCGGGAGGATGCCGACCTGGTGCTCGGGCCGACCGCGAAGCACCGGTGGGCCTACGCGTGCAGCAAGCTGATCGACGAGTTCCTCGCGCTGGCCTACTGGAAGGAACGCAAGCTGCCGGTGATCATCGTCCGGCTGTTCAACACCGTCGGGCCCCGGCAGACCGGGCAGTATGGGATGGTGATTCCGAACTTCGTGCGGCAGGCGCTGGCCGGCCAGCCGATCACCGTCTTCGGCGACGGCACCCAGTCGCGCAGCTTCACCTACGTCGGTGACGTGGTGACGGCTATGGTAGCCTTGATCGACGAGCCCCGCGCCGTCGGTCAGGTCTTCAATATCGGCAACGGCAACGAAATCACGATTGGCGCGCTGGCCGCGCGCGTCAAGGCGTTGACCGGCAGCGCCTCGCCGATCGTGACCATCCCGTACGATCAGGCGTATGAGGCGGGGTTCGAGGACATGCCGCGGCGCGTGCCCGACATCTCCAGGATCAACACGCTGGTGCACTACCGTCCGACCGTCGAGCTCGACGAGATTCTCACGCGTGTGATCGCCTATTTCCGCGAGCAATAGACAGACCCCGATGCGCCGAACTGGACTCAAGGCGGCCGCCCGTCGCGTGGCGGAATCGACGCTGCGTCGGCAGGCGAAGCCTGTCCGCCGTCTGCTCCTGGCCACGGGCCGCGACCGTTCGCCGATCCTTCCCGAGATCGTCCAGATCGAGAGCACGAACCTCTGTAACGCGAAGTGCGTGTTCTGCCCGCGCGACGACATGCATCGGCGGCAGGGCGTCATGAGCTTCGATCTCTTCCGGAAGGTCGTCGACGAGTGCGCCGAGCTGGGGATCACGCACGTGCGCGTCCACAACTACGGCGAACCGTTCCTCGATCGCCATCTCACCGAGAAAGTCCGCTACGCAAAGCAGAAGGGGATCAAGGAAGTCGGGATGATCAGCAACGGCTCGCTGATCACGGAGCGCGTGGCGCGCGGGATGATCGAGGCGGGGCTCGACGCGATCAACATCAGCGTCGACGCGTCGGGCAAGGACGTGTTCGAGTCGACGCGCATCGGCCTGAACTACGACAAGGTCATCTCCAACATCGAGCGCATGGTCCGCATCCGCGCGGAGCTGGGAAAACGGCGGCCGAAGCTGATTCTGTCGTTCGTGCGCCAGAACAACTCGGCCGACGAGCAGGCCTTCATCGAACACTGGCGACACATCGCCGACAAGATTCACGTCACCGACCTGCACAACTGGGGCGGGACGCTGAACCACGAGTCGGACGTGAACTATCCGTGCTACCGCCCCTGGCTGACCTTCACGGTGCTGTGGGATGGCCGGGTCTCGCTCTGCTGCGCCGACTTCGACGGCAAGACGATCCTCGGCGATCTGAACACCTCGACGATTCAGGAGATCTGGAACGCGGAACCGTACCGGCGTGCGCGGCGCCAGCATCTCGAAAGCGGCGGCCCCGACGTATGCCGTTCGTGCGACCTGCCCCGCAAGGACTCGCCGCTCTGGATCACGAAGCTGGCCCGGTCGGTATAGGCTGAGCCGCCCTCCGCTCGCGACGGCCGTCCAGCTCGCATGGGCGTCTTACCGGGCGTATACTGATCGCAGAGCCATCCCATGAAAATTTTGCTGCGTTCCGCCCTTGTGGCGGCTGTTGTCGTTTCCGCACCTTTCGCGGCGTTCGCGCAGGGACAGAACCTGCAGTTGACCATGGAGAACGGCCGGGTGACCCTCATCGCGCAGGACGTCCCGCTGCGGACCATCCTGCAGGAATGGGCGCGCGTCGGTCAGACGAAGATCATCAACGGCGAGAAGCTCGCCGGCCCGGCCGTTACGCTCCAGCTCGTGAACAGGCCGGAGCGTGAAGTGCTCGACATCCTGCTGCGCTCGGCGGCGGGCTACATGGCCGCCGCCCGTCCCGACGCCACGGCTGGTCTCTCCGCGTACGACCGCATCACCATCCTCGCGGCGAGCCGTGCGCCGGTCGCGACCGCCAGCGCGCCGCCGCCGCAGCCGTTCGTGCAGCGTCCGCCGCAGCCGGTCGTCGAAGACGATGACGAGCCGGTGAACGTGAACGTACCGCCGGCGCCGGGACAGATCCCGCCGCAGCCCCCGGTCATCGCGCCCTTCCCGGGCGCTCAGCCGACCGCGCCGTTTGCCACGGCGACGCCGCAGATCGAAGGCTCGCAGCCGCATATCCAACCCGGCATGATGCCGACGCAGCAGCCGGGCATGCCGGCGGCGCCGCCGCCGATCACGGCCCCGCGGCCGGGCGTTCTGCCGCAGGCGCCGGCGCAGCCTGGCGTGATCAATCCGTATCAGCAGCCGTCGGTGGTGCGACCGGGCGGCGGTGGTCCGGGCGGCGAGGCGCGCTGACCTCGCCGCGCCGCTCCGGCGCGGCCGCTACGCTACAATCCCCCATCTATGGCGA
>JABFWM010000670.1 GCA_013362195.1 Acidobacteriota bacterium | reverse complement strand
CGGCGGCGGTGATGCCGCTCGGCGCGCCGATTGGATCCGGACTGGGCATTCAGAACCCCAACAACATCCGGATCATCAAGGAACAGGCGCACGTGCCGGTCATCGTCGACGCGGGCGTCGGGACGGCGTCCGACGCGACGGTCGCGATGGAGCTCGGCGCCGACGCGGTGTTGATGAACACGGCGATCGCGCTCGCCGCCGATCCGGTGTCGATGGCGCGGGCCATGCGCCTCGGCGTCGAAGCGGGCCGGCTCGCGTTTCTGTCGGGCCGCATTCCGCGCAAGGCCTACGCGTCCGCCAGCAGCCCGCTCGAAGGGACGATCGCATCGGCGGGAGCGCGTGCGTGATATCTGCGACAGCCACCGTCACGGCCTCCGGCTCGTCACGAAGCTCACGAAGGTACGACGGTCACGAAGGCAAACACTCAAGGAATTTTCTCAAGTGGGTTCTTCGTGGCCGTCGTGTCTTCATGGCCTTCGTGACGAGCCGCAGGCCGTCGCTGTGTGAGGCGCTGCAGCTTAAATGAACGAGCGCCTCGAAGACACGCTCCGGCGCCTCGAGGACGAGCGCGACGAGGCGGATCGCCGCTACAACGACGCGCTGACCGCGCTGGATCGCGCGGTGATGCGGCTGCCCGACTTCCCGCACCCGCCGCCCGGCTACGACGACCACCAGATCACCCCGCTCAATCAGTCCTGGGACGTCGCCGTGCCGCCCGCGGCAACTGGCGTCAAAGGGCGCCTCGCCGGGATCATCTGGCGCGTGGTTGGTCCGACGCTGCGCAGGCAGGCCGCCTTCAACTCGCAGCTCGTCGATCATCTCAACCGCAACGTCGCCGCGCACCGCGAAACGCAGCGCGCGGTCGACACGACGATCGCGCTCCTGCGCGAGCAGCTCGGCGCGCTCGTCGCGTTTCAGACCCGTCTCATTCAATACCTGCAGCAGGTCACGCTGTACGTGGACACGCGCGACCGCGCCACGGCCGGCCGGGATCTCGTCGTCAATGCCGCGGTGAACGGCGTCGCCGACGATCTGGCCAGGCGCTGGGAGTCGATGGTGGCGCGCGAGCAGCGCTTCGACGCGAAGGTCTCGTCCGTCACCGCCGCGCAGGACGAGCTGCGGACGATGGTCGGCGTCGCGCAGCAGGCGTCGATCGCGATGAAGCGCGAGCTCGAGCGGCTGACGAACGCCGGCATGCCGGAGCCGCGTGCCCGCCAGAGCGCGGACGAAGGCGGGAAGGGCCGGCCCGCCCCTGCCGCCGGAGCGGCAGCGTTCGCACCGGCGCTGGACGCCTACAAGTACGTCGGCTTCGAAGATCAGTTCCGCGGGTCGCCGGAGGTGATCCGGCAGCGGCAGGAGAGCTACCTCCCGTATTTCGAGGGCGCATCGAACGTCCTGGACGTCGGCTGCGGACGCGGCGAGTTCCTCGATCTGCTCGGCGCACGCGGCATTTCCGCGCGCGGGCTCGATCTCAATCACGAGATGGTGGAAGTATGCCGCGCCCGCGGACTCGACGTCACGGAAGCAGACGCCGTCTCGTATCTCGACGGGCTCGACGACGGCGCGCTGGGCGGAGTGTTCGCGGCGCAGGTCGTCGAACACCTGCAGCCGTCGTATCTGCTGCGCTTCCTCGAGCTCGCGTATCACAAGCTCAGGCCCGGCGCCCCGATCGTGCTCGAGACGCTGAATCCGGCGTGCTGGGTCGCGTTTTTCGAGAGCTTCATCCGCGACGTCACGCACGTGTGGCCGCTCCATCCGGAGACGTTGCGGTATCTGGCGCTCGCCAGCGGGTTCACGCGCGCGGAGATCGTCTTCCGGTCGCCGGTCCCGCCCGAGGATCGCCTGCAGCCGATGGCCGCCGTTCCGGGTGCGGCGGTCGACGATCTCGTCGAGACGTTCAACGCCAACGTCGAGAAGCTGAACGCGCGGATGTTCTCGTTTCTCGACTACGCGATCGCCGGGCGGCGCTGATCGCGATGCGGCGCCGGGCGGTCGCGGCGACGGCGTGGGCGCTCGGCGCGCTGCTCTTCACCACGCTGCTCGTCGCGGTCTTTCGGGTCGACCACGTCGGCCTTCCAATCGAGGCGGCAGTCGCCGCGTTGGCGATCCTGGCCGCCATCGCTCCTGCCGTGGCGCTGCCGATCGCCGCGGTTACGGTTCCCGTTGCCGCCTTTACGATCTCGCGTTACGCGAACGGCGCCGTCGGCTGGGCCGAGACGATCGCCATCGCGGCGCTGGCGGGATCGTGCGCGCATGCGCTGACCCCTGCCGGACGCGCGCGCCGCCTGCATCCCTCGCTGCTCGTGCCCGCCGTCGTCTTCGGCGCGCTGACGATCGCGTCGATGGTCGTCAGTCTCGCCGTCATGCGGCTGCGCCTCGGGCCGGTCTTCACCGACGTGCTCGTCGCCTACCTGACCCGGACCCATGCCTTCGACACCCGCAGCTTTCCCGCGCTGCGTGCGGGACTGCTGCTGATGGAAGGCGTGATGCTGTGTTCGGTGGCGGCACGTGAGTGCGAGCGGCGTCCCGCGGTGCTCGCGCGGATCATCGCGGCATCGGCCGGCGGTGCGGCCCTCGCCGCGGCCATCAACGTCTGGCTGCTGCTGCGCAGCGCCGCACGGTCCGGCACGTTCTGGCCCTCGCTCGTGAAGTACGCGTCAGAGGTGCGGTGGAACGTGCCGTATGGGGATTTCAACGCCGCCGGGTCGTACTTCGTGCTGGGCGCGCTACTGGCGGCCGCCGCCGCGCTGGGCACGGCCGGCGTTCGTCGCGCCGCCTGGGCCGCCGCCTGCGCGCTGATCGTCGTGGCGTTGTGGCTCACCGGATCGCGTGCCGCGGTGCTCGCGGCCGTCTTGGG
>JABFWM010000115.1 GCA_013362195.1 Acidobacteriota bacterium | reverse complement strand
CAGTACGATCCTGCGCGTGAAGCCGCAGACGCTGAAGTCGCGGCTGCATCGCGGGCGTCTCATCCTGCGGAAATATCTTGGCGACTTCGCGGATGGACTCGAGCTCCATACGCGCGATGCTGTGAACTGAGAGGAATGGCTTACGCCGTTCCTCTCAGTTCACACGGCTCAGGGCTCAGGGCTCACGGCTACACCCAAGCCGCGAGCAACAACGTGCATGAGCCCTAAGCCGTAAGTCTTAAGCCTTGAGCCGCCCTAAGCCCTAAGCCCTAAGCCCTAAGCCCTAAGCCCTAAGCCCTTTTCGAACGCCGTCCGTTCGTGGCGGCTCAGCGCGGGCTCCAGCGTTCGTCGGATTCTCCCTTTCCCGATTTCAACCGGCACAGCGGCGACCAGATCGCGTCCGGCGCCGGGCGCGTCGATTGCGGCGAAGCACGTGTAGCGTCGCCGCGATCCGAGCGCGAGCGCTTCGGCCACGCGCGCGGCGGCGCTCGCGAGCGTATAGGGCGCGGGCGGCCACAACGCGGGCAACCGCGCCGAGAGGGCAGCCAGGTGGTGCGCGGCCAGCGACACGCTGATCGGCTGGTTGAACGCCGTCGCCGCGTCCCAGCCGATCACCGCGTCGCGCGGCGGGACGCCGACGATCCCGATCGATAGATCCGCCGGACTCGCGTCCAGGAGCGCGGCGGCGACGGCGCGCACGGCCGATTCGAGCGCCAGCGGCGCGGAACCCGCGAGGCGGTGCGGCGCGAGGCGCAGTTCGCCCGTCCCCCGCGCCATCAGCTCCCGCTGCGCGGCGCCCGCGAACAGGATCGGCGCGGTGGTGTCGAGCGTCGCGAGCTGACGCAACAGCGTCAGCCCTGATTCACCCGCAATCTCTCCGGTTGCGACGAGATCGGCGAGCACGATCGCGTCGGCGCCGGCTGCCGCGGGAATGCTCGCCGCCGCCGTGACGCGCGTGTTGAAGTGGTCGATGGGCGCGGACTGCAGGATGTCGAGCGCCTTGCCTTCGGCGATCCGCCCCTCGGGATCGATCAGGCGCACCTCGGAGACGCGGTCGCGCAGCGCGAGCGTCTGGACGAGCGCGCCGCCGAGCGGCCCCGCACCGATCACCGCGATCAAAGACATGCAGGCGGAATATTGTAGTGGAACGGGGAGGAGCGTGCCGCCCGGCGCGGGCGCGACCGGCGGCGCCGTGCGGGGCGCGGCGTCGGTGCTAAGGTGCTGGTGCACGCGCCACGAGTGCCGCGCAGCATGAGCTCCCCGGCGGCGACACACGAGGGCACGCAGCCTCTATACGAGACGCGACATGGTTTCACTCGTCACTGGCAGCTCCAAGGGAATCGGATTGGCGATCGCGAAGGCGTTTGTCGCGCGCGGGATGCAGGTCGTCCTGACCGCACGGCAGGATGACGAGCTGCAGAAGGCCGCAGCGGCGCTCGGCGGCGGCGCGAACGTGCATGTCGTGAGCGCCGACGTCCGCCGCGCCGCCGACGCCGAACGCATCGTCGCCGCGGCGGTGGCGCGGTTCGGCGGCCTCGACGTGCTGGTCAACAACGCCGGCATCGGGCGGTTCTCGAACGTCTCCGACCTCGCGATCGACGAATGGCAGCAGGTCATCGAGACCAACCTCTCGGGCGTGTTCTACTGTTGCCGCGCGGCGCTGCCCGAGATGAAGCGGCGCGGCGGCGGCTACATCGTGAACATCAGCAGCCTTGCCGGCAAGAATCCGTTCGCGGGCGGCGCCGCCTACTGCGCGTCGAAGGCGGCGCTGAACGCGTTCAGCGAGGCGCTCATGCAGGAGGTCCGCTACGACAACATCCGCGTCAGCTACGTCCTGCCGGGATCGGTCGCGACCGGCTTCGGCGATCGCGGGCGCGCCGGCGAAGCCGACTGGAAGATCGCGCCGGAGGACGTGGCCGAGGTCGTGGTCGATCTCGTCACGCTCGACTCGCGCAGCCTCGCGAGCCGCGTCGAGCTGCGGCCCTCGCGTCCGCCGCGCAAGGGATGACGATGACGTCGACGATTGCGCATTACAACCTGCTCGAACCGATCGGGCGCGGCGGCCTGGGCGAGGTGTTCCGCGCCCGCGATACGAAGGTCGGGCGGACGGTCGCGGTGACGATCCTGCTGCCCCGACTGACCGAGGATCCCGCGCAGCTCGCCGAGGTCCTCGAGGAAGCGCGGCTCGCGTCGGCGCTCTCGCACCCCAACATCGCGGCGCTCTTCGATTTCGGCGAAGGCGACGGCAGCCACTATCTGGTCTACGAGTTCGCCTCCGGCCGCAGCCTGCGCGAGGAGCTCGCCGGCGGCGCCATGCCGACGCGGCGTGCCCTCGACATTGCGATCCAGCTCGCCGACGCGATTGCCGACGCGCACGCGCACGGCGTCATCCACGGCGACCTGCGGCCCGATACCGTCATCATCACCAGCAAGGGCAGCGCGAAGATTCTCGACTTCGGGCTGACGCGATGGACGCGCGGCGGGCTCGTCCGCGGCGACGCGGCCCGCGATCCGGATTCGCTGCCGGTCGACGCGATCTCGATCGTCGGCTATCTCTCGCCCGAACAGGCGCTGGGCGGCAAGGTCGACCCGCGCACCGACGTGTTTTCGATCGGCACCATCACCTACGAGATGATCGCCGGCCGCAATCCCTTCGCGGCGTCGACCGCCGGTGAAACGATTGTGAACGTGATCCAGGGGAAAGTGCGGCCGGTGTCGGAGACCGCGGGCGTGCCCGGGGAGGTCGACGAGGTGCTGGGCCGCGCGCTGGCGCGCGATCTGGCCGAGCGCCAGCAGAGCGCCGCGTCACTCGCCGCCGAACTGCGCAGCGTCGCGGCAGTGCTCGACGTGCGCACCGGCGATGCCGCCGAGCCATCGGCGCTGCTGCCGCTCGACGAGCAGCCGGACAAGAACGCGTCGCGTCTTCTCCTCGCCGCGCTGGGCGCCGCGGCCGGCGCCGCCGCGTTCGTGTGGTGGTTCCTGAGCCACAAAGGGTAATTGCGGCGGCGGTGCTTCAATGTCGCCGCGCCTCACACGTGTCACTGAACGCCGCTGCGAACAGAGTATGATCGCCGGGTGACGGTCCTCGCCGCGGTCGACGATTTCCTCTTTCGTTCCAAAATCCGCGCGGTCGCCAAGCACGTGGGTGCGGAGATCACCTTCGCCCAGACGCCTGACGACATCCTGACCCGCGCGCGCGAACAGAAGCCGGAGCTCGCGATCTTCGACCTGAATAGCACCAGGGCCGATCCCATCGCGACGATTGCCGCGCTGAAAGCGGATCCTGCCACCAGGGACGTGCCGACGATTGGATTTGCGTCCCACGTCCATACCCAGCTCATTGCCGCGGCCCGAAGCGCCGGCGCAGACGAAGTCATGCCGCGGTCCGCGTTCGCCGCGAAACTGGCGGAGATTCTCAGCCGCGGATGACGCGCGGGATCACCGTCGACGAGATCGCCGCGGCCGCTGACCGGCTGCGCGGCCGGATCGTCCGCACGCCCGTCCGTCGGTCGGAGTGGCTCTCGCACCAGACCGGCGGGGACGTGCACTGCAAGCTCGAGATCGTCCAGCCGACCGGCTCGTACAAGATTCGCGGCGCGTTCAATGCGGCGCGGCAGGTGGCTGCGCGCACCACCGACGGGCGCCTCGTGACCGCGTCGGCCGGCAATCACGGTCGCGCGCTCGCGCATGCGGCGCGCGAGCTCGGGCTGCCGCTCACCGTCTTCATCCCCTCGAATGCCCCGCGCGCGAAAGTGGACGCGATTCGCGCCGCGGGCGCGGAGCTTCGCCCGTGCGCCGACTATGACGAAGCCGAGCGCGACGCCAAACGGTGGGCCGCGGCCGGGCACGGCCTGTTCATCTCGCCGTACTCGCACGCGGACGTCATCGCGGGCGCGGGGACCATCGGCCTCGAGCTGCTCGAGGACGTACCCTCCCTCGACGCGGTCGTCGTGCCCGTCGGGGGAGGCGGGCTGATCAGCGGCGTCGGCCTGGCCGTCAGGGCGCGTTCGCCGTCGACGCGCGTCATTGGCGTCGAAGTCGCCGCGTCCTGTCCGTTCACCAGGAGCCTCGCCGCCGGACGCCTCGTCACCGTCGACGTGGCGCCGTCGCTCGCCGATGGCCTGACCGGCAATCTCGATCCGGACACGATCACGTTCGATCTCGTCCGCGGCGTCGTCGACGAGATTGTCGTCGTCGATGAGCCCGCTCTCCGCGACGCGCTGGCCGGCGTCGTCTCGAACGAACATCTGATCGTCGAAGGGGCGGCGGCCGCCGCGGTCGCGGCGCTGACGTCAGGAAAGATCGATGTGAAAGGCCGGCGTGCGGTGGTGATCCTGACGGGCGCCAACATCGATACCGCCACACTGCTGCGGGTGCTCTGTTAGCGCCGCAGTCACCGACGTCTTCATGAACTTCCTGGTGAGCCGCACGCGGCGACAGGTGGCTGTCACACCGATCCAATCACCCGCGCGGGAACGTCTCTTCGCGATAGAGCGCCGCACCGTTCCGAACGGCCGACACGAGGAACGTCAGCGTCAGCGCGGCGGTCCCCGCGGTAAGCCCCACGTCGAAGAGCAGCCAGGTGCGTCCCAGCATCGTGACCGTCTCCGAGCGCATCACCTGCAGCACGGCGGCCGCAAGCAGGATGCGCAGCTCCGTGGGACCGACGCGCCAGAACGCGAGCCGGAACGTGCCGCGCGCCTGTGCCGCGAGCGCGACTTCGACGAGCAGCAGGAAATACGTGCAGAGAAAGCCGAGCGCCGCCAGCGGCGACGCGTGGCCGCCGAGCGCCAGGCCGCCCATGAGCGCCGCGAAGCCGACCGCATCGAGCACGTGATCGACGTAGTAGCCATAACGCGGCCGCTCGCGGCGCCGCACGCGCGCCAGCGTGCCGTCGAGGCTGTCGCCGAACCAGTTCACGGCGAGGAGCACGATGACGAACGGCAGCGCCGCGCCGCCGATCCAGAAGCACGCGCCGACGCCAAGCATCGCCAGCGCCGCGGCCGTCGTCAGGTGATCCGAGTTGATCCAGCGCGGCAGGGCGGCCGCGAGGCGGACGAGCAGGCGTTTTTCCGCCGCCGCGAGCACGCTCGTGTGCAGGCGGACGGGTTGACACGTGGGATGCACCATCATGCCCGGTAAGGCGCAGGATGAACGCTCCGCGGCTCACGTGCGCTTCCGCCTGAAGGCGGAAGCTACACGAAGGACGGAGGCGCGCGACCGTCAGTGGAGGGTCGTAGCTTTCGCCTTCAGGCGGAAGCACATATGCTTGGCTGATGATCCTCGAGCAACGCGCGGTCGAGCCGTTCTACAAGAACGGGTTCGTGCTCGGCTGCGAAGCGACGAAGGCAGGCGTCGTCATCGATCCGGGTGACGAGGTGGACGAACTCCTGGATGCGGTCGCGCACCACGAGCTCTCGATCAAGCACATCCTCCTCACCCACGCCCACCTCGATCACGTGACCGGCGTCGCGCGGGCGAAGGAAGCGCTTGGCGCGCCCGTGTGGCTGCACCGCGACGATCATTTCCTCTACGAGGGCGTCGTGCAGCAGGGGCAGATGTTCGGATTACGGGTCGCGCCGCAGCCCAAGGTCGACAGGTTTTACGAGGGCGTCGGCCCGATCCGCTTCGGGCAGTACGAGGTGCACGTGCACCACACGCCGGGCCACTGCCCCGGCGGTGTGTGCCTGGCGGTGAATCGGGAAGGGGAGCCCTCGCCGACGCTCTTCGTCGGCGACACGCTGTTTGCGGGATCGATCGGCCGCACCGATCTGCCGGGCGGCAGCCTCGACACGCTGCTCCAGTCGATCCGCGGGGTGCTCTTCGCGTTTCCCGATCCGACCGTCGTCTACTCCGGTCATGGCGAGGCGACGACGATCGGACGGGAGAAACGGACGAACCCGTTCCTGCAGTAGCGGGGCTAATCGCGCTTGGCGGCGCCCTGCTTTCCGTTCCCCTTGATCTCGAGATCGTTCACCACGTCCTTCACGCCTTCAATCGAGCGCGCCTTCGTGGTCACGCGATCCTTGATCTCCTGGGACGATGCGCTGCCGGTGATCGTCACCACGCTCGCCTTCGACTTGAAGGAGAGGTCGTCGGTGTCGCGCTTCCATTGGTCGTCTTCTTTGAACGCCTTGTCGAGCCGCTTTTCGATCTGATTGTCGACCTCGCTGGTGTCGACGTCCTCCACCTTTACTTCGTTGACCACGCGTCCGCTCGTGCCGACGACCTCGTTGGCCAGCACTTCGGCGCGCTGCTTCTCATCCGGGGCCTTCACGTTGCCGGACAGATGCAGCGCCTTCTCATCCTTGTTCCAGTTCGCGTTGACGTCGTCGAGCTTCGCGTCCTTGAGGCGGTCTTTGACCCGCGCCTCGTAGTCCGGCGTGTTGCTTTTCGATTCACACGCCGTAAAAAGTGGGCCGCCGCCGACGAGCGCCAGGATCGGAATCACTCGCAACAATGCCTTCACATGAGCCTCCTCTGTTTCCTCCAGCAGAGACAGGAGCAAAGTTGCGGCCGTGAGGCTAACGGTCGGGCTGATCGGTCGCGTCGGAAATGGTGAGCTCGACGCGCCCGATGCCGAGGCGATCGCCGCGCCTGAGGATCGCGCGCGCGACGCGTTCCCCGTTCACGTAGGTGCCGTTGGTACTCTCGAGATCGACGACCTCGAGCTCCGCGGCCCCGGCGCTCAGGCGGCAGTGGACCCGCGAGACGAGCGGCGCGTCGACGATGAAGTCGGCGCGGGGCGCGCGGCCGATCGTTTTGGTGTTGCCCGGCAGGATGCGGAACGTGAACGGAAGGCCGGCCGGGTCAGCGGTTCTGAGCACCCACATTGGTCAGCAGATCCCTGACCCGCGCGTGCACGACCTCGCCGCCGCGGGTGAGCAGCGTGTCTCGCGTGATTTCATCCGACACATCGAGGTCGAGGGCATCCTTCTTCGCGCCGTCCTTCCCGAGCAGATGGTTGAGGAACGTCGTGATGTTCTTCGCGTACATCTGGCTGGCGTGGTTCGGGACGAGGGCGGGCGGATTCGACGGACCGATGATCGAGACGCCGTTGTGCACCACGAGCCTGTCGGGCTGCGTCAGCTCGCAGTTGCCGCCGCGCTCCGCCGCCAGATCGACGACGACCGATCCGGGCGCCATCGCCTCCACCATCTCCCGCGTCACCAGGGTCGGCGCCTTCCTGCCGGGAATCAGCGCGGTCGTGATCACCACGTCGTTGCCGGCGACGACGCGCAGCATCATCTCGCGCTGGCGGCGATAGAAGGATTCGTCCTGGGCCTTCGCGTAGCCGCCCTTGTCCTCCGCGTCGGCCGTCTCGAGCGACATCTCGACGAACCGTCCGCCGAGGCTCTGCACCTGTTCCTTGACGGCCGGCCGCACGTCGTAGGCCTCGACGCGCGCGCCGAGGCGGCGCGACGTCGCGATCGCCTGGAGGCCGGCGACGCCGGCGCCGACCACGAACACGCGCGCGGCCGTCAGCGTGCCCGCCGCGGTCATCAACATCGGGAACATGCGCGGCAGATGATCCGCGGCGAGCAGCACGCCCTTGTAGCCGGCGATCGTCGCCATCGACGACAGCGCGTCCATGCTCTGCGCGCGCGTGATGCGCGGCATCAGCTCCATCGAGAACGCGCTCGCGCCCGTGCGCGCGATGTCGGCGATCGCCTCCGGCGATCCGAGTGGATCCGCGAAGCCAATCACGGCCTGTCCGCGGCGCAGCAGCGACAGGTCCGCCGGCACGGCGCGCACCTGCAGCAGGATGTCGGCAGACGAGAAGACGCTGGCGCGCGGCGCGATCTCGGCGCCCGCGTCGCGGAACGCCGCGTCGGTGAAGCCGGCGGCGGCGCCCGCGTTCTCCTCGACGAGGATCTCGAGTCCGGCCTTCCGCAGCGGCGCGATCGACGACGGAATGAGCGCCACCCGGGTTTCGCCCGGCCATGTCTCGCGCGGCACGCCCAGCTTCATGTCAGGCAGTGTAGCCGATGGCGGCGTGTGCGTGCATCACGGCGTCTTCTTGATCCACGCGCTGATCGCTTCGGCGGCGCGCGGCGTGATCGTCCGCTCGGCGAGCTGCGGGTACTCCGCCACCTCGCCGGTCCTGGCCGCGGCCAGCAGGTGGTTGACGCCGGGAATGTGCACGACCTCGACCGGCGACGGCTTCTTGCGCGCGCGCGCGGCTTGGGCGAGACGGTCGGCATGCGCCGGCGGCACCTGGGTGTCGAGATCGCCCTGCACGATGAGGAGCGGCTGCCGCACCTTGCGGATCGCCTGCGCGGGATCGTACGAGAGCAGACTGCGGAACCACGGCGTGTCGGCCTGCCGGCGCAGGTCCGGCGGCACGTCGTCGAGGCCCTTGCCGGCGATCACGGCGTCCTGAATCTTCTTCTGCAGCTCGATCTTCGCCTGCTTCTCCTCGGGGGAGAGGGACAGCCGATCGAGCACGTGACGCTGCTGCTCGAGGATCAGCTCCGCGCCGGTGGTCCCCGGACCGGCAATCGACACGACGCCGTCGATCGCCTTCTGCTTCGCTGCCGCGAGCAGCGCGACGGCCGCGCCCTCGCTGTGTCCGACGACGATCAGCCGCTTGCGGTCGACGTCCTTCCGCTTCTCGAGCCACTTCACCACCGCGATCGCATCGTCGGCGTAGTCGGCGAGGGTCGCGGTTTCCGTGCGCCCGCCGCTCTGGCCGACGCCGCGCTTGTCGTAGCGCACGACGACGTGGCCGCTGTCGGCGAGCTGCCGCGCGAGCTGCGCGAAGATGGGAATGCCGGCGACGGTTTCGTCGCGATCCGCCGGCCCGGATCCCGCGATCAGCACGATGCCTGGATACCGCAGGCGCCCGGCAACGGCCGGCGGGGTCGTGACCGTGCCGGCCAGGTTGAACCCGTTCGCCGGAATGCTGACGGGCGCGTCGGTCGGATTGCGGACGCTTTCCGATCGCACGGCGACGCTCGCTGCATCTTCACGGACCACCTGCAGTCCGGAGGTCGGAATATCGACACGCACGAGGCGCTGCCGATCGTCGATCATGATCGAGGCCTCGAGCGGAACGTTGGGGTTGGCAAACACCACGTCGAAGCGGCGCACCGGAATGGTGCCGCCGGGTCCGTTCAGGGTCTGCGGCGTGATCGCCCGGACGCGGACCTTGATTTCGGCCTGCGGCGCGATGTAGGCCGGGATCTCGCCGCCGACCGGCGTGGCCGCGAGGCGTGCGGCGAGCGCTTCGTAGCCGGCGAAGTAGTTGTTGGGCAGCACCACGGTGCGCGCGCTGATCTGATCGTTCTTCGCGCTCGTGACTCCGTTCTGCGTAATCTCGTTGATCGCCGTCGTCATCGCGAACGACGAAGAGAGGACGATCGGCGAGTTGCGGACGGTGGCTTCGATCTTGAGCTCCAGCGGCTGCCAGTCGGCGGCGTATTTCAGCTCGAACCGGCCGATCCTGAGATCAACGGGTGAGCCGAGCGATCCCGTCGAGGTGATGATCCAGCCCGAGGCGGAGCGCGCCAGCGAGACGCGTTGCGTGCCGATCGGCCGGCCGCCCCACGCGATCGTGAATTCCGCATCGCCAGTGGCGGGTTCGGACGCAGCCGGCGCCTGCGCGTGCGCGGCCGCCGCCAGCAGAAGCACCACCAGGACGGCGGTACAATGAAATCGCATTGGAACAGGATAACAGCACAGGCTACGCGGCACTGCGGCGCGGCGCCGCGATCGTCGATCGATCCTCGTCAGGGCGGATCCTGCTCACCGGGGCCGATCGCCGGAGCTATCTCCAGGGCCTGTTGACGAACGACATCGCCGCCCTCGGGCCCGGAGAGGGCTGCTATGCGGCGCTGCTGAACGCGCAGGGACGCATGATCGCCGACATGCGCGTCGTCGAGCTCGGTGACGCCGTGCTGCTCGACGTCGCGCCGCACGTGGCCGCGACGGTGCGGGCGCATCTCGAGCGGTTCGTGTTCAGCGAAGACGTCGAAGTGCGCGACCTCACGGCCGAGCGGGCGGAGGTTGGCGTGTACGGCCCCGGCGCGGCTTCGGTGGTTGCGGACGTGATCGGCGCGGCCGTCCCGCAGCTGCCGCTCCATGGCAGCGCGCGTGCGACGTTCGACGGATCGTCCGCCCTCCTCGTGCGCAGCGACGAGTTCGGCGTCGACGGCTACGACCTGATCGTCGATCGTGCGCAGCGCGATGCGCTGGTACGGGCGCTGATGAACGCGGGCGCGGTTGGCGCGGAGGATGCGGACGTGGAAGCGGCGCGAATCGAGTCGGGCCGTCCGCGCTTCGGGGTCGACATGACGGAGGACACGATCCCTCTCGAGGCGGGCATCGAGGATCGCGCGATCTCGCGGACGAAGGGCTGCTACGTGGGCCAGGAGGTGATCGTCCGCGTGCTCGATCGCGGCCACGGTCGCGTGGCGCGGCGTCTCGTCGGGCTGACGCTGCGCGGCGCGGACGCGGCGCCGGGTGCGGCGATCGCGTCGGACGGGAAGGAGATTGGCCGGGTCACGAGCGCGACGCGGTCACCGGCGCTGGGCCAGCCGATCGCGCTCGGCTACGTGCACCGCGATTTCGTCGCGCCTGGTACCGCCGTCACGATCGCCGGCGTCCCCGCCCTCGTCACCGCGCTGCCGTTCGTGTGACCCCGCGTCGTCGCCGGGTCTGAAGACCCGGCCTACATGAAGAATGAGGAAGATGTGGGGCGGGTCTTCAGACGCGCCGGAAGGTAGGGCGGGTCTTCAGACGCGCCGGGACGGTAGGGCGGGTCTAC
>JABFWM010000270.1 GCA_013362195.1 Acidobacteriota bacterium | reverse complement strand
GCCCACTCGGCTCTTCGGACTCACTGCCTATCCGGCGTTCAGCGGCGATCGCATCGGCGCGCTGACGCGGCTCGCACGGCGATACGGCGACATCGTCCTGTTCCGGCTCGGGCGGCAGCGGATGGCGCTGCTGAATCACCCCGACCACGTCGAAGACGTGCTGGTCACGCGCGCCCGGCTGTTCAGGAAAGGACGCGCGCTCGAGCGTGCGAAGCGCCTGCTCGGCAACGGCCTGCTCACGGCGGAAGGGGAGGCGCACCTGCGGCAGCGCCGCCTCGTGCAGCCGTCGTTTCACAAGCACCGCATCGACGGTTACGCGCGAGCGATGGTCGCGCACGCCGCGCGGACGGCGGCGCGCTGGCGCGACGGCGACGAGATCGACGTCGCCGCCGAAATGACACAACTGACGCTGACCATCGTCGGTGACACCTTGTTCGGCGCCGACGTCGAGAGCGACGCGCGATCGGTCCGTCAGGCGCTCACCGACGTCTTCGAGGTCTTCCCCCTCACGATGTCACCGCTCGCGCCGCTGCTCGAGCGCCTGCCGCTGCCGGCCGTGCGCCGCTACGAACGCGCGCAGGCGACGCTCGACCGCCTCATCTACCGGTTCATCCACGATCGCCGTCAGCAGCCCGCCGATCGCGGCGATCTGCTGTCGATGCTGCTGCTCGCACGCGATGACGAGCATCACGGCGCGCCCCTGACCGATACCCAGGTGCGCGACGAGGCGCTGACGTTGTTTCTCGCCGGGCACGAAACGACCGCCAACGCGCTGACGTGGAGCTGGCACCTGCTGGCGCAGCACCCAGACGTCGAGCGGCGGCTGCACCAGGAGATCGATACCGTGCTCGGGGATCGCGAGGCGGTCGCGGCGGATGCCGCACACCTGCCGTACACGCGACGCGTGGTCGCCGAAGTGATGCGATGCTATCCGCCGGCGTGGGGCATCGGACGCCGCGCCGTCGACGACGTCGAGATCGGCGGCTACACGATTCCGCGCGGCACGGTCGTCCTCCTGTCGCCATACCTGCTGCACCACGACGCGCGAATCTTTCCGGAGCCCGAGCGGTTCGATCCGGATCGCTGGTTGCCGGACCAGCAGCGGTCGCGACCGCGCTTTGCGTACTTTCCATTCGGCGGCGGCAACCGGGTGTGCATCGGCGAGTCGTTCGCCTGGATGGAAGGGATGCTGGTGCTCGCGACGCTCGCACAGCGGTGGCGGCTGGCCCGTGTCGATACGAAGCCCGTGCCGGTAAAGGCGCTGCTGACGCTCCGTCCGGCGCGCCCGATCCGGATGCGGGCGACGCGGCGCGTTCCTTACGACGTGAGGGTTACGACCTGATGAACGAGAGCACCTGGTCGCGCTTCTGTTCCATCAGCTCCCGCGTGACCGCCTCGAGGTTGAGGCGCAGCATGGGCTCGGTGTTCGAGGCGCGCACGTTGAAGTGCCAGTCCGGGTACTCGACCGAGACGCCGTCCATCGAATAGGCGCGTCCGTCCTGGTAGCGCGCCTCGAGGCCGTCGATCTTTTCCTGCACCTTCTTCATGTCGCCGACGCGGGTGTTGATCTCGCCCGAGATGAAGTACTTCTCGCGCAGCGGCGCCAGCAGATCGCGCAGCGTCTGGCCCTTGCGCGACATCAGCTCGAGGATGAGCAGCGCAGGAATGAAGCCGTTGTCCGCGTAGAAATTGTCGCGGAAGTAGTAGTGCCCCGTGACCTCGCCGCCGAAGATGGCGTTCTCCTCGCGCATCCGCCGCTTGAAGAAGGCGTGGCCGACGCGGTTCATGAGCGCGGTGCCGCCGTACTTCGCGACGATGTCCTTGACGGCGTAGCTGGCGCGGACGTCATAGACGACCTTCGCGCCGGGATGCTTGATGAGGAACGCCTCGGCGAGGAGCGCCGTGACGAAGTCGCCGGCGATGAACTCGCCGGCGCCGTCGATGAAGAAGCAGCGATCGGCATCGCCGTCCCACGCGATCCCGATGTCGGCCTTCGTCTCGATCACCCGTTCGGTGATGTCGCGGCGGTTCTCCTCGATGAGCGGGTTGGCCTCGTGGTTCGGGAAGGTGCCGTCGACCTCGAAGCACAGCGCGTCGACGCGGCACGGCAGGCCGGCAAACAGCTTGGGCGCGACCAGACCGGCGATGCCGTTGCCGGCGTCGAGCACCACGTTGAACGGCTTGATGATCGACGGGTCGATGAACGACATGCCGTGCGTGACGTAATCGTTGACGACGTCCTGACGGGTGAGGCGGCCCGGCGCCGGCGCCGGCGCCGGCAGCTGGTTGGCGGCGATCATGTCGCGGATCTCGCCGATGCCGGACTCGCCCGACAGCGGAAACGCCTCGCGCCGCACCATCTTGATGCCGTTGTACTCCTTCGGATTGTGCGACGCGGTGATCTGGACGCCGCCGTCGTGCCCGTCACGGGCGACGGCAAAGTAGAGCATGTCGGTGCCCATCATCCCGTAATCGACGGCGTCGGCGCCCTGCTGGCGCGCGCCGTCGATGAACGCGGCCGCGATCGAGGGAGAAGACAGCCGCATGTCGCGCGACACGGCGATGCGTCTCGCGTTCAGGTAGGCGACGAAGCCGCGCCCGATCAGGCGCGCCGCGTCCTCGTTGACTTCCTGCGGATACAGGCCGCGGACGTCGTATGCCTTGAAGACCGCTGGATTGATGGTCATCGTCGCCATGTGCGCGTCTCTTTCGATGGTAAGCGTGGTTAGATGCGGCTGTAGTCGGTGATGACCGTCTTGTCGCCGAGCACGGCCGGCGACTCGATAACGGCGCTGCGGCCGACGTGGCAGTTGCGGCCGAGAATCGATCCGCGCAACACCGCGTCGGGGCCAATCCAGCCG
>JABFWM010000463.1 GCA_013362195.1 Acidobacteriota bacterium | reverse complement strand
CGTCGGGCCAGCGCGCCGCCGACGTCGTGGCATGGCGGCGCAGCCACTCCAGCCCGGCGCGTGCGGCGCCGACCGCGCCGCTGACGGACAGCACGGCGCCGGCGCGTGCGCCGCCGCGCGTCAGCAGCCGCCGCGGACGGGCGGCCCCGGTCACCGTCACGTCAAGCATCAGCGGACCGGGCGAGCGCGTGACGTTGCCGCCTGCCAGCGTGACGCGCGCGTCGCGCGCCATCGCCAGGAAGCCGTCGAGCAGCGCGTGCAGATCGTCGAGCGCGAGATCGGCGGGCAGTGCGAGCGACAGGAGGGCGAATCGTGGCGCGCCGCCCATGGCCGCAATGTCCGAGACGTTGACGGCGAGCGCCTTCCAGCCGATTTCTTCGGGCAGGCTGAAGCGGCGATCGAAGTGAACGCCCTCGATTGTGGCGTCGGTGGTGAGGATCTCGAGCGCGCCGCGCTCGGGCACGGCCACCGCCGCGTCGTCGCCGATGCCGATGAGGAGGGACGCCGGCGCGGCCGGGACGCGCGTCCGGATGGCTTCGATGATGGCACGTTCGCCGGCGTCGGCAACCGTCAGGTTACCGGGCGAACTCAACGGCCCGCGTCTCACGAATGACGGTTACCTTGATCTGGCCCGGGTACTCGAGCTCGTTCTCGATCCGGCGCGCGATGTCCTTCGAGAGCCAGACGGTCTCTTCGTCCGACACGCGATCGCTCTCGACGACAATGCGGATCTCGCGGCCGGCCTGGAGGGCGAAGGCCTTCGAGACGCCCTGGAAGGAATCGGCGATGTTTTCCAGCTTCTCGAGCCGCTTGACGTACGACTCGAGGATCTCCCGGCGCGCGCCGGGACGCGCGGCGGAGATCGCGTCGGCCGCCTGCACGATCATCGCTTCGAGAGAGGGCCAGTCGATGTCCATGTGGTGCGCCGCGACCGCCTGCAGGACCGGTTCCGTCTCGCCGTGCTTGCGCAGGAAGTCCAGGCCGAGCTCGAGATGGGTGCCCTGCAGGTCGCGATCGATCGCCTTGCCGATGTCATGGAGGAACGCGGCGCGCGTGGCGACGTGGGTGTTGAGCCCCATCTCCTTCGCCATGATGCCGGCGAGAAACGCGACCTCGCGGGAATGGTTCAGCACGTTCTGGCCGTAGCTGGTGCGAAACTTCAGGCGCCCCATCAGCTTGAGGATCTCCGGGTGCAGATCGTAGAGGCCCAGCTCGAAGGCCGCCGCTTCCCCCTCGCGGCGCACGGTGTCTTCCATTTCCCCTTTGACCTTGTCGACGACCTCCTCGATACGCGCCGGGTGAATGCGTCCGTCGGCAATCAGGCGCTCGATCGTCTGCCTTGCGACTTCGCGGCGGAACGGATCGAAGGACGACAGGATGATCGCCCCGGGCGTGTCGTCGACGATCAGCTCGACGCCGGTCGCGGTCTCGAGCGCGCGGATGTTCCGCCCTTCGCGGCCGATGATCCGCCCCTTCATGTCGTCGCTGGGCAGGTCGACCACCGACACGGTCGTCTCGATCGCATGCTCGGCGGCGCTGCGCTGGATGGCGTCGGTGATGATCTGCTGGGCGCGGATCGCGGCGGTTTCCCGCGCCTCGGCCTCGAGCCGCTTGACGAGATTGGCGGCGTCGCGTCGGGCGTCCGCCTCGATTTGTTTCAGCAGGAGCTCGCGCGCCTCCTCGGCCGTCAGGCTGGCAACGCGCTGCAGCTCGCGCTGCCGATCGACGACGAGCTGTTCGGCGCGCAGCGCGGCTGCCGCGGCGCGCTTCTGCGCCTCGGCCAGCGCCGCATCGCGGGCGCGCAGGTCGCGTTCCAGCGAGTCGGTGACGGCAATCCGGTCCGCGAGCGCGCGCGTCTTGTCGGCGAGCGCCTGTTCGAGCGCCACGATTTCCTGCTGGCGCTCGCGGGCCTGCTGCTCGGTACGGGTCATCAGCTCGTGCGCCTTTTCACGGCCTTCGAGCAGCGCCTCCTTGCGAACCGTTTCCGCGTCGCGTTCGGCCTGGGTGCGGGTGATGCGCGCGTGTTCTTCCGCGCGGGCGATGATGTCGCGGGCGGCGCCGCGGCGCGTCGCCAGCCACCACGCAAGGGTGGTGACCCCGCCGCCCGTGGCGATTCCCGCAGTAACGAGGTAGGCGGCTCCTGGGCCCATCGCGTCGGTTCCTCTAGAACGACGGCCGCGGCCGCCGCCGTGCGCGACTGGTCGAGCCGGCTGACGAGTCAGGAAAAGAAGGGCCCCGCTTTGCCGTGTGGGGTGCTCGTTTGAACCTGCGCTAAGCAGGTGGAACCGCTGCTCAAGCCGCGCGTCAGGCTTCCTCGTGCAGAGGCGTGCACACAGCGCGGCGTCGCGATTCACTTGGATGGAACATTGGCTCAAGACGAGCCACCGGAACCATCACGCGCAAAGCAGGGAACTCGAAACCGTTCTTGCTCCAGCCAGGATCTTAGAATGATCCGGCGGTCCGGACAAGGGGTGAGGCATCATCGGCCGGCCCGGTGCTGGCGAGGGCGAGGTCGAGCATCCGCTCCAGTTCGCGGGCCCGCTGCACCACGGTCGCACGCGTGGACGCGTCCTCATCACGCGCGCGAAAACACTCGTCGGCGATGTTGAGTGCGGCGAGCACGGCGACCCGCAGTGAGTCCCCCTGGGGACACTCCCGCTGCGCGAGCGCCATCTTCTGCTCGACGTACGCCGCGAGCGCGGCGACGTAGCCGGCGTCCAGCTGGCTCCGAATAGGGTAGCGCTGGCCGTTGATGTCCACCGTTACGACGCGCGTCTGGTCCATGGGGATTCCGTAAACGCTCTCTGCTGCGCCAACCCTGCGACCCTACAGGTTCAGGGCTTCTATCTGCGACAGCATGTCGGACACGCGGCCGCGAATCTGCTCGCGCTCGTCGCGCAGCGCGCTCAGCTCGGCGCTGGTGCCCTCGGCTTCGTTCACACGCGCGCGCGCCGTTTCGAGCTCGCTGCGCAGGCGGGTGTTTTCTTCCGCGGCGCGCGCGCTTTCGGTGCGCAGCCGTGCGTTTTCCTCTTTGTCCTGCGCGCTTTCCGCGCGCAGGCGGTCGAGCGTGCCGACCAGCAGCTTCACCTTCTCCTCGAGACGATCGATCGGTTCGAGATCGACGCCGCGAGTGGCCACTGCAGCTTTTGCCATCATTCCTCAAGTGCGCGTGGGGCCCACCCCCACACGCGTCAGGCGCTTCGCGCGACGCCCTTTCGGGCGTGCCGGCGCTGCGCGGCGGCCTCGTGCGCGCGCCGCCTGGCTGATGATTATCGCCGCACTGCGTTGTGAGCGGACGCGAGTGCCGCGACGATGCGTTCCATCCCGTCGTCAACCTCGGCGTCGGTGAGCGTGCGCTCGGGAGAGCGGAACGTCATGCGCAGCGAAAGGCTGACGCGATCTTCCGGCACGCCCTTGCCTCGATACCGATCGAACTCGACGATGTGGACGAGTGTGGGGGGCGCCGACGAACGGATAGTGCCACGAACGGACGCAGCAGGCAAGACAGCATCGACGAGAATCGACAGATCGCGGACGACGGATGGGAAGCGCGGGAGCGACTCCGCGCGCACATCGCCCGACGGCTGCAGCGCGGCGATGGCGTCCACGTCGAGCTCGAACGCGAACACGTCTTCGTTGGCAGGGAAGCCGCGCGCCTCGAGCGCCGATGCGGTTATTTGACCAACTTCACCGGCGATCTTCCGGCTGACGCCGGAATCTACAGGTCGTGCGCCTCGCGCCGCTCCCGCCGCGTCGGCCTTCCGGCGGACGATCACCTCCGCGGCCCGGCCATCGACGAAGTACGGACGCGACGCCGGTTCGAACGCGATCTCCACGGCGAGCGTGCGGCACAACGTTTCGACCACGCCCTTCACGTCATAGAAGTCGACGCCGCGCGCCCCGCCGGACCAGTGAGGAATCGCGGCGGCGCCCGACCACACGGCGGCGACGGCGCGGTTCTCGCCGTCGCGGGTGAAGCGTGCGCCGGTCTCGAAGAGGCGAACGTCGCGCCGCTCGCGCCGGCGGTTGTATGCCGCGGCATCGATCAAGCCAGGCAGGAGCGATGGGCGCAGCACCGCGTATTTCTCCGAGAGCGGGTTGGCCAGCGCGGCGGGATCCGTCTCGCGCGCGAACGGCAGCGCCGCCGCACGCTCGACAAACGCGAATGTCATCGCTTCCGACAATCCGCTCGCGATCAGGACCTGCTTGATCGTCCGATCGCGCAGCGTGCGCGGATCCGGCGGGGGTTGCGGCGCGGTCAACCGGGGAAAGGTCGCGGGCAGCCCGACGTAGCCGTCGTGCCGCGCGATTTCCTCGATGAGGTCGATCTCGCGAAGGACGTCGACACGAAACGTGGGCACCGTGACGTCCCAGGTCGGAAGGGCGAAGGGCGAGGGGCGAGGGGCGTCCGGGGTCCGAGCGGTGATGCTCGGGGCCCGAAACGCGGGTGCTTCGGATCGTTCAGTCGCGGCGCTGTGCACCGCATCCGGGGTCGTGCGGACCTCGAAACCCAGTGGACCCAGAATCGCGGGCACGTCGCCGTCGGCAACGCTCACGCCCAGAACGCGGGCGATCCGATCGCCGCGCAAGCGCAGCCTGATCGGCGGCTGCGGCTTCGGGTAGCGATCGATGAGGCCGCCGAGCGGACGCGCGGCGCCGATCTGATCGAACAGCGCGGCGGCGCGCGCGATCGCCGCCGGCGCCGCGTTGATGTCCGCGCCGCGCTCGAAACGGGTCGACGCTTCCGTCTTCAGGCCGAGACGCTTGCTCGTGCGGCGGACGGACGCCGGCTTGAAGCAGGCGCTCTCCAACACCATGACGCGCGTGCCCGCGCCGATCTCCGACTCCGCGCCGCCCATCACACCGCCGACGGCCTGGGCGCGTTCGCCGTCCGCGATGACGAGCATGTCGGGCTCGAGCGCGCGCTCGATGCCGTCCAGCGTCCGCATCCGTTCGCCGGATCTCGCGCGTCGAATGACGAGCGCCCCGCTCCGCAGCCGCGCGAGGTCGAACGCATGCGTCGGCTGGCCCATCTCCAGCATCACGTAGTTCGTTACGTCGACGACGGCGTTGATGCTGCGGACGCCGGCCGCTTCGAGCCGCACGCGCATCCACTCCGGCGACCCGCCGAGCGCGAGCACTTCGAACGCGTGCGCGCAATAGCGCGGGCAGAGGTCGGCCTCCTCCAGCGAGACCTCGAGCGAGGGGGCTGGTCCGGCCGCCGGCATCGATCGATCCGGCTGCCGCAGCGGCAGCGCGTAGGCCGCGGACGCCTCGCGCGCGAGACCGAGCACGCTGAGACAGTCCGGCCGATTGGCGGTGATGTCGAAATCGATGACCGGCTCCGCGCCCTGTTCGACAGAGGCGACTTCGAACCCGCGCAGGCCAAGCTTCGCCGCGACTGCGTCCACGCCGTCTGGAACCGCGACGAGCTCCTGCAGCCAGCGATACGGCAGCTTCACAGCGGGAACTGCTCCAGGAAGCGGAGATCGTTCTCGTAAAAGAGGCGGATGTCTTCGACGCCCCACTTGAGCAGCGCCAGCCGCTCGATGCCGACGCCAAAGGCGAACCCGGTGTAGCGCTCGGGATCGTAGCCGACCGCCTCGAACACCGCGGGGTGCACCATGCCGCTGCCGAGCACTTCGACCCAGCCCGTCTGCTTGCACATCGCGCAGCCGCTGCCGCCGCACGACGCGCAGGTGATGTCGAGTTCGGCGCTCGGCTCGGTGTAGGGGAAGAAGCTCGGACGAAACCGCGTGCCGCGGTCCGGCCCGAACAGGTCGTGCGCGAACGCGACCAGCGTGCCTTTCAGGTCCGCGAGCGTGACGTCGTCGCCGACGACAAGGCCTTCGACCTGCGTGAACATCGGCGTGTGCGTGAGATCGAGATTGTCGCGCCGGTAAACGCGGCCGGGGGCGATGAGGCGCACCGGCGGCGGATACCGCTCCATGTAGCGCACCTGCATGCCGGACGTGTGCGTGCGCAGCAGCGTCGCCGGCGTGCCGGTGGCCGAGGTCACCGGCGACGCGAGATACAGCGTGTCCTGCATGTCGCGCGCGGGATGCTCCGCCGGCATGTTGAGCGCTTCGAAATTGTGGTAGTCGTCCTCGAGCTCGGGCCCCTCGACGATCAGGAAGCCCTGACGGAGGAAGAAGCTCTCGATGCGATCGCGCAGCAGCGTGAGGGGATGGCGGTGCCCGATGAGCGGGTCGCGGCCGGGCAGGGTGACATCGACGGCGTCCGCCGCGGGACGGCGTGCGGAGGCCTCGGCGAGACGCTCGCCGACCTGCGCGTCGATGTGCTGCTTCAGCTCGTTCGCCTGGCGTCCGAGCGCCGGCCGCACGTCGGCGGGCGCCGACGCCACGTGCTTCAGCAGCGCGGAGACGAGGCCGCCCTTGCGCGCGAGATATTTGTCTCGCAGCGCGCGCAGCTCCGCCTCGCTCGCGGCGGCGGCGAGCTCGGCGGTGAACTGCTGCTTGAGCGACGAGATGTCCACACGGACTAAGCGCGCGCGGCGGCGGTCGGCTTCGGCCGCGCGTCCGCGGCCACCTTCGCGAGGCGCGCGAACGAGGCCGGCGACGACACCGCCAGCTCCGCGAGGCTCTTGCGATCGAGCGTATTGCCGGCGGCCTTCAGGCCGGCGATGAACTGGCCATAGGTGAGCCCGTGCTCGCGCGCCGCGGCGTTGATCCGCATCACCCACAGACGGCGGAAGTCGCGCTTCTTGTTGCGCCGCCCGACGTAGGCGTACTTCAGCGCCGTATCGACGGACTCTTTCGCGCTGCGATAGAGCTTGCTCTTGGTCTGGTAGAACCCTTTCGCCCGGCTGAGAAGCTTCTTGCGCTTCGCGCGGCGAACGTTTCCCCTTTTTACTCGCGGCATGATTGTCTTCTCTGAACGCTCGCGGCCGCCACTTCGCGGCCTGGTGTCGTCTTCTTTCCATGCGCGCGGGGCCGACCCCGCGCACGTTACGCGCTTCGCGCTGCCAACGGACTACGGCAACATGCGCCGCAGCTTCGCCTGATCGGCAGGTGCGGCCACGACCGTGCCGCGCAGGCCGCGCTTGCGGCTGCGGGTCTTGCTCGTGAGGATGTGCTGCTTGAACGCTTTGCTCCGGACGAACTTGCCCGTGCCGGTCTTCTTGAACCGCTTCGCAGCGCCTCGATGGCTCTTCAACTTCGGCATGTTCTCTCACTCCGCCTGGCGGGCCTCTTGGGCTGCCTCACCGTGCTGCGGTCGCCGCCGGCTCTTCCCGTGCGGCGCTCGCTAGACGTTGCTCTCTGTTTCCCGCGGCGCTCTGGGCGGCGGCCGCTTGCCCCCTGCCTTCTGCGACAGGATCGTGTGCATCTGATTGCCTTCCTGCCGCGGCGCGGTCTCGGCGACCGCCACCTCGGACAGTTCCTCGATCAGGCGCTCGAGGATGCGGCGCCCGATCTCGGGGTGCGCCATCTCGCGCCCGCGGAAGAAGATCGTCGCCTTGACCTTGTCGCCCTCGGACAGGAAGCGCTCGATGTGCTTCTTCTTGAACTGGTAGTCGTGCTCGTCGACCTTCGGCCGGAACTTGATTTCCTTGACCTCGATGATCTTCTGGTGCTTCTTGGCCGAGCGCGCCCGCTTCTGTTCCTGATACTGGTAGCGCCCGAAATCCATGATCCGGCAGACCGGCGGGGTCGCCGTTGCCGCAATTTCGACGAGGTCGAGCCCCTTCTGCCGCGCGATCGCCAGTGCCTGCGGCGGCGGCATGATGCCGAGCTGTTCCCCGTTTTCATCGATGACCCGGACTTCCCGGACCCGAATGCGTTCATTCACCCGCGTGCGGTCGTCGCGCCGCGGGCTGCGGTCGAATGCGATAACTACCTCCAGTTGAAGACGTGGCCTCCGAACGCAGTCAGCTGGCCGCGGCCAGCCCCGCTTCGGGTTCTCCCTTCGAGGCGATCTCCCCGCGCGCCGACGCGATGAACTCCTCGATCGGCCGGCTGCCTTGATCGCCGCCGCTGCGGCTCCGCACCGACACCGTGCCGTCGGCCGCTTCGCGATCGCCCGTCACGAGCATGTAGGGAATCTTCTGCAGCTGGGCCTCGCGGATCTTATAACCAATCTTTTCCTGCCGCTCGTCGAGCTCGACGCGCAGGCCGGCCGCGGCCAGTTGCTCCCGGACGCGCATCGCGTACTCGGCATGGCGGTCGGCGATCGGCAGCACGATCACCTGCACGGGCGCGAGCCAGAGCGGGAACGCGCCGGCATAGTGCTCGAGCAGGATCGCGATGAACCGCTCGAAGCTGCCGAAGATCGCCCGATGGATGACGACCGGCCGGTGCTCGGTATTGTCGGCGCCCACGTACTTCAGATCGAAGCGCTCCGGCATCTGATAGTCGAGCTGAATCGTCGCGCACTGCCACTTGCGCCCGATCGCATCCGTGATGTCGAAGTCCAGCTTCGGGCCGTAGAACGCGCCGTCGCCAGCGTTGATGGTGTAGGGCTGCTTCGCGGCTTCGAGCGCCTGCTTCAGCGAGGCTTCCGCGTGGTCCCACGTGTCGACCGTCCCCAGGAACTTCTCGGGACGCGTCGAGAGCTTCACCGCGTACTGCAGGCCGAAGTCGCCGTAGACGCGTTGCACGAGGCGCAGCAGCCGTTCCACTTCTTCGGCAATCTGCGATTCCATCACGAAGCAGTGCGCATCGTCCTGCGAAAACTGGCGGACGCGCGTCAGCCCGGACAGCACGCCTGACGCTTCGTTGCGGTGAAGCGGCGTCTGCTCGTGGAACCGCAGCGGCAGATCGCGATAGCTGCGCACCTCGCTCGCGAACATGAGGAAGTGGCCGGGGCAGTTCATCGCCTTGAGGCCCATCTCCTCGTCGTCCGACGACGTCACGAGGAACATGTTCTCGCGGTAATGCTCCCAGTGCCCCGACGTCTCCCACAGCGCCTTGTTGAAGATGATCGGCGCCTTCACCTCCTGGTACCCGGCGGGGAACAGCACGCTGCGCATGTAGTTGGCGAGCGTGTTGTAGAGCGTCGTGCCCTTGCCGAGCCAGAACGCGGCGCCTGGCGCCCACGGGTGGAAGATGAACAGTCCCAGCTCGCGACCGAGCTTGCGATGGTCGCGCTTCTTCGCTTCTTCGATGCGCTGAAGGTGCTGCTGCAGCTCCTTGTCGCTGAAGAACGCGGTGCCGTAGATGCGCTGCATCGGCTGGTTGCGGGCGTCGCCTTTCCAGTAGGCGTTGGAGGTGTTCAGGAGCTTGAAGGCCTTCAACCGCCCGGCCGACGGCACGTGCGGGCCGACGCAGAAGTCGACGAACGTCTCGCGATCCTTGATCGTGTAGCAGGAGACCTCCGGCTGGCCGGCCGTCTTCTCCTCGATCAACTGCACCTTCAAGGGCTCGCCGCGCTCGGCGAAGAAGCGGAGCGCCTCTTCGCGCGGCCACATCTGCCGTTCGTACGGCAGGTCGGCCGCGGCCAGCTCCTTCATCTTCTTCTCAATCGCGTCGAGGTCCTCGGGCACGAACGGCCGCGGCACGACGAAGTCGTAGAAGAACCCTTCGTCGGTGGCCGGCCCGATGCCGCACTGGACGCCCGGAAACAGATTGGTCACCGCCGCCGCGAGCAGGTGCGCCGTGCTGTGGCGGTAGAGCGCGAGCGCCTCGGGACTGTCCGGCGTGACGATGGTGACGGCGGCGTCCCGGGCGAGCGGAGACGACAGGTCGACGAGTCGGCCGTCTACGGTGGCGGCGAGCGCGGCCTTCGCAAGGCGCGGAGAGATCCCGGCCGCAACGTCGGCAGGCGTGCTGCCGGCGGGCACCTGGCGGACGGACCCGTCAGGAAGTGTCACCGCGATCTGGCTCATGTTTATGATGCGGCGGGCCCGCGATCCGCTGCCTCGCTTCGGCCTTCCCCTGAAGGCGTCTGCGGACAAGGCGACCGCGAACTATCGTTCGGCTTGCCAGCCGTCGCTCGCGTCACGCACCTGGCGAGCGAAGGGTGGTAGGCGCGGGTGGAGTCGAACCACTGACCTCCTGCGTGTCAAGCAGGCGCTCTAACCACTGAGCTACGCGCCTATGTCTTGAAAACACAGGCCTTGCCGGAACGATCAGTCTACCAGAGCGCGCTCGGGGGGGTCAACGTCGGAACTGGCTCGCGATCGACGGCTAGCTTTCACTCCCAGCGGTAGCCGACGTTCATGCCGAAGCTGGGCGCGAAGAAGCGCTTGTTGACGTCGTTCGAGCCGCGCCGCTCGAAGCCAAGGTCCCAGGCCGCAAGGACGTGCGGCGACAGCGGATACTCGTAGGTCGCATCGAATCCGGAGCGCATGTCGTGGCGCAGCTGGCGAGTGCCGCCCACCTTGATGAGCCGCCGATACGTCTGCGATTTGAGCACGCCGCCGAGGGTCAGCCGTCCCTGACGGGCGATGAATGGCGTCGAGAAGTCGAGACTATAGCCGTTCCGCCAGTACTGACTGCGCACCTCGTGCGAACGGCGCTCCTCGTACTTGTAGCCGAAGGCGAGCCGCCGCCGGTTCGGCAGACGCTGGTCGATCTTCGCGCCGACGTAGGGACTGAAGCCGCTCGTTCCGGGATCGTCGGGATAGTCCTTGTAGCGCAGCACGCCGATCGCGATGAGCCGTGTGCCGCTGAAGAGGCGATACGCCGTGCGTCCCGACGCGCCGTACTCGTTCGCGAGCTCGCGATCCTCGGACGATCCCTTCCAGGTTGCGTGGCCGCTGCCTTCGAACCGCCACTTCGATCCGAGCCGGCCGTTGACGGTGGCCTGCAGGCCGTGGCTGATCCGAT
>JABFWM010000107.1 GCA_013362195.1 Acidobacteriota bacterium | reverse complement strand
CCAGCCGCCGCGCAATAGCCGCGTAGGAAGTGGGACACTCACAGTTATCGGAACGGGGACACTCACAGTTATTTGCTGTGGAGGTCGCCGTTCCGCGGCAAATAAGTGTGAGTGTCCCGGTTCTGTCAGCGCGGGGCCGCCGGACGGGTGGGCGGCGGCTCGTCTGGCGTGTCGCGGTAGTCCACCTGCTCGGGCGTTTTCCCCTCCGACGGCAGCATCTCGCGATCCACCGCATTCATGCCCACCGCGCGCGCGGCATCTTCCATCGATCCGCCGGGCAACAGCCGCCCATCCGGGCGCGACGGCTCGGCCGTCGATCCCTGGCCGCTCGCCGGCACGCCGCGTCCGTCATCGTGCTGCTTCGATCCTGTGTCAGCCATGTGTCCTCCTGGACGACGAGGAACCCTCTGAAACTGCAAGGCTGACGCCAGTCGCGACCCGGGCGCCGGACGAACAGGCGCCGGCCAGCCGCGTGCCGCGAGAGAGGTAGAATGACGGAATGTCCACGCATGCTCCCGCCTCAGAAGCCGAAAAGCACTCCAGGGTGATGGCGCCGCCCGCTGGCGCGCCCGTGACGACGCACGCGGCGTTTGCCGGCGTGCGCAGTGTGCCGACGCCCGTCAACGAGCCGAACAAGTCGTACGCGCCCGGATCGCCCGAACGTGCGGACCTGAAGGCGCGGCTGAAAACCATGGCGGGCGAGACGATCGACATTCCGCTCATCATCGGCGGACGCGAAATCCGGACCGGCCGCACCGAAAAAGCCGTGATGCCGCACGATCACGCGCACGTGCTCGCCGAGTATCACGTCGCGGGACCGGAGCACATCCAGCAGGCGATCGACGCGGCGACGGTGGCGCGCCGCGAATGGGGCGCGTGGCCCTGGGAAGATCGCGCCGCGGTCCTGCTGAAGGCGGCGGAACTGCTGTCGACGTCGTGGCGCGCGACGGTGAACGCGGCGACGATGCTCGGCCAGTCGAAGACGGTGTTCCAGGCCGAGATCGACGCGGCGTCGGAGATGATCGATTTCTGGCGCTTCAATGCCGCGTTCGCCGAGGAGCTCTATCGCGAGCAGCCGATCAGCAGCCCCGGCGTGTGGAACGCGCTGGAATACCGTCCGCTCGAAGGCTTCGTCTACGCGGTCACGCCGTTCAACTTCACCGCCATCGGCGGCAATCTCACCACCGCGCCCGCGCTCATGGGCAATACCGTCGTGTGGAAGCCGGCCTCGAGCGCGATGCTGGCCGCGTACTACACCTACAGGGTGCTCGAGGCCGCGGGGCTCCCGCCCGGCGTCATCAACTTCCTGCCCGGCGACGCCGTGCAGATCTCGAACGCGCTCCTCGATTCGCCCGATCTCGCGGGCGTGCATTTCACCGGCAGCACCGCCGTCTTCAACGGAATGTGGAAGAAGGTGGGCGAGAACATGGGCCGCTATCGTTCGTATCCGCGCCTCGTCGGCGAGACCGGCGGCAAGGACTTCATCGTCGCGCATCCGTCGGCCGATCCCGCCGAAGTGGCGGTCGCGATCGCGCGCGGCGGCTTCGAGTACCAGGGACAGAAGTGTTCCGCCGCGAGCCGGGTCTACATCGCCGAGTCGATCTGGAACGAGGTCCGCGACCGCACCATTGCGATGATGCGCGAGATCACCATCGGCGACGTCCAGGACTTCCGCAATTTCATGGGCGCGGTGATCGACAAAAAGGCCTTCACGAAGATCAGCGAGTACCTGGACGACGCGAAGAAGAACGCGAAGATCCTGCAGGGCGGCGTGGCGCGGGGCGACAAGGGCTATTTCATCGAGCCGACGCTCCTGCAGACCGAGGATCCCGGCTATCGGTTGCTGTGCGAGGAGATCTTCGGACCAGTGGTCACCGCCTACGTCTATCCCGATCGGCAGTGGCAGGAGACCCTCGACATCATCGACAAGACGTCGCCGTATGCGCTCACCGGCGCGGTCTTCAGCCGCGATCGCGTCGGCGTGCGTCAGGCGCTCAGCGCGCTGCGCCACGCCGCGGGAAACTTCTACATCAACGACAAGCCCACCGGCGCCGTCGTTGGCCAGCAGCCGTTCGGCGGCGCGCGCGGGTCGGGGACGAACGACAAGGCGGGATCGAAGCTGAATCTGGTCCGCTGGGTCAGCGCGCGCACGGTGAAGGAAACCTTCGGGCCGCCGAAGGACTATCGCTACCCCTTCATGGCGGAAGAGTAGGGCGAGGAGCGACGGGCGACGGGCGGCAGAACTACGAGACGTCGCGAGCTCAGGTCGCGTCTTCGTACACCCTCTTCACGTAGGGCGCCTCTTCAGAGGCGCCGCCTTGCGACTCGCGACATCTGGCAGCGCGCTTGCTCCGACTCGGGGTATGGCTGACGAATCGGCACCCACGCACGCTGAGCTCACCGAGGCCGAGAAACGCGCCAACGTCATCCGGCTCGCTTTCGATAACGATCCGGCGAAACTCGACGCCTTCGTGAACGAGATCCGCCGCGCGATTCCCGAGAACACCGGCGTCGTGCTCCGCGGCAGCGCCGTGACCGGCTGCCGATGGAAGGACGGCGCGCCCTTCGACGCCGACGGCCCGGGCACGAGCGACCTCGACCTGACGCTCGTCGGCCATCGCGTGCTCGACTTCTTCAAGATCACCGGCTACTTCGTGCCGGGCGTGCACTCGCGTCCGTTGAGCGACGAGGATCCCGATATCGCGCCAGGCCTCGTGCCGCTGCGCGACAGGCTGATGTCGATGGTGCACCGGCCCGTCAACGTCCAGGGCACGCGCGACTTCGTGATGTATCTTCGCGGCGAGCTGATCGGCCAGCCCTATCTCACGCTCATCGAGAAGCGCGACGGCGAGTGACGATTCGTCTCCTCAGCTACAACATCCGCCACGGCGGCGCGGGACGCGAAGATCGGCTGGCGGCCGCCGTTGCCGGATGCTCGCCCGATATCGTCGTCTTTCAGGAAGCGACCCGGCCGGCCGTCATTGAGGCGCTGGCGGAACGCACGTCGATGCCGCACTGCGGCGCCATGCCAAAGCTCTCGCTCGGGTTCATGAGCCGCATCCCGATCGCGCGGCACGAGTGGCACCGCCCGCGCGTGTCACGGCATGCCTTCCTCGAGCTCGTCGTGGCCGACCCGGCCTGCCGCGTCTTCGGCGTGCACCTGAGCGCGGTGCATGCCGCGTGGACGGAGCGGCGGCGCGCGTTCGAGCTGCGCGCGCTGCTCCGCAGCATTGCCGCCGACGTCGAGCGGCGCGACGGCTTTCACGTGCTCACCGGAGACTTCAACACGCTCGCGCCCGGCGACGTCTTCGACCCGCGCAAGCTGCCGGGGCGCCTGCGCGCGCTCGTGTGGTTGAGCGGCGGACAGATCCGCTGGCGCACCATCCAGATCGTGCTCGATGCCGGCTACACCGACGCCTATCGCACGCTGCACCCGACCGATGCCGGGTGGACGTTCCCGACCTGGTCGCCGCACGTCCGCCTGGATTACGTGTTCGTGCCGTCGGCGCACCGCGCGCGCGTGCAGGCGTGCCAGGTGGTGGCGAGCGACTCGGCGCGCGAGGCCTCCGATCATTTTCCGCTGCTCTCCGTGATCGACGTGCCGTAGCGCCGGTATGGGGCTTGGGTCATAATGCGGCGAATGCGGCTCACCGGGACCCTCGGGGAAGTCGTCGACGACATCGAATACTGGGAACGCCTCTACAACCGGATGCCCTCCAGCGTGACCGTCGTGCGCCATCATCCCGACGACGTCAAGCAGCGGCAGATGATCGTCTGGCTCGACGGCGAGCGCATCGGCACGTTGCTGTACGGCGACGATGTCACGCGCGACATCGACGCCGGCCCTCACCGCCTGCGCGTCAGCAACACGCTGTTCTGGAAGACGGTCGAGTTCGACGTCAAGGCCGGAGAGCAGGCGCGCTTCGAGATCATCAACCGCGCCGGCACGGTCACCTGGCCGATGCTCGCGTTCATCGGCGTCGCGCCGTTGTACGTCACCGTGCGGCGCATGACGTAGGCTTAGGGCTCAGGACTCAGCCCTTTACGCATGCACGCCCGGCGCTTCGTGGCCGGTCCGGGCGACGTAGTCGGTGTAGGTGCCCGGATAGATGTGCGGCTGCGCGTCGGTGCCGCTCTCGCCTCCCAGTTCGAGCACGCGATTGCTCAGGCCGCGCAGGAACGCCCGATCGTGTGACACGAACATCATCGTGCCCTCGAAATCCTTCAGCGCGTCCAGCAGCATCTCCTTGGTGGCGAGATCGAGGTGGTTCGTCGGCTCGTCGAGCACGAGAAAGTTCGGCGGATCGAGCAGCATGCGCGCCATCACCAGGCGCGTCTTCTCGCCGCCCGACAAGGCCGTGATTTTCTTGTCCACGTCGTCGCCCGAGAACTGGAACGCGCCGGCGAGGTTGCGCAGCACGCCCGTGGACTCGTGCGGGAAATCCTGCTGCAGCTGTTCCTCGATGGTCAGCTTCGGGTCGAGCAGGTCGAGGGACTGCTGGGCGAAGTAGCCCATCTTGAGGCTGGCGCCCAGTGTGATGCGGCCCGCATCGGGGGCGAGCGCGCCGGCGATCATCTTCAGCAGCGTCGATTTGCCGGCGCCGTTCCGGCCCATCACGCACCAGCGCTCGCCGCGTCGAATGGTGAGGTTGATGCCGTCGTGGACGACGCGGCGGCCGAAGCGCTTCGTGACGTGTTCGAGCGTCGCGACCTGGTCGCCGGAGCGCGGCGGCGGCCGGAAGTCGAACGTGACCACCCGCCGCTTCTTCGGCAGCTCGATCTTTTCAATCTTCTCGAGCGCCTTCACGCGGCTCTGCACCTGCGCGGCCTTCGCCGCGTGCGCCGCGAACCGCTCGATGAAGCGCTGCTCCTTCGCGAGCATTGCCTGCTGGCGCGCGTACGCGGCCTCGCGGTTCGCTTCGCGCACCGCGCGCTCGCGTTCGTAGAAATCGTAGTTCCCCGAGTAGGTCGTGATCTCGCCGCCGTCGATCTCGGCGATCTTCGTGACGATGCGGTTCATGAACTCGCGGTCGTGCGAGGTCATGAGCAGCGCGCCGGGCAGCGCCTTGAGGAACGCTTCCAGCCAGATGATCGATTCGATGTCGAGATGGTTCGTCGGCTCGTCCATCAGCAGCACGTCGGGCCTGGCGAGCAGCACGCGCGCCATCGCGACGCGCATCTTCCATCCGCCTGACAGCGCGCCGACGTCCCCCTCGATCCGCTCGTCGTCGAACCCGAGCCCGTGCAGCACCTCGCGCGCCTGCGCTTCCAGCGCGTAGCCGCCGAGATGCTCGTATTCCTCCTGCACCTCGCCGAAGCGCGCGAGGATCCGATCCATGTCGCCCGCCTGCGCGGGATCGCCCATCGCGTCATTCAGCGACTCGAGCTCGTGGTGCAGTTGTCCGGCGCGTCCGCTGCCGGCGATCGTCTCATCGAGCACCGAGCGTCCGGCCATCTCCTCGACGTCCTGCCGGAAATAGCCGATGGTCAGCTTTCTCGGCACGGAGACGTCCCCGTCGTCCGGCGACTCCTCGCCGACGATCATCCGGAACAGCGTCGTCTTGCCGGCGCCGTTCGGGCCGACGAGGCCGACCTTTTCCCCGGGATTGAGCTGGAAGGAGGCGTCGACGAACAGGATCTGGCGGCCGTACTGCTTGGAGACGCGAGAGAAGGCAATCATCGCGTTCGGTCGGCGGCGATCTTCTTCACGATGTCCTGCGCGAGCGGCAGGCTGATGTTGCAGTTCGGGTCGTCGACGCGGCACTGCGCGACGGTGAGGCCGCAGCCGCAGGTGCAGTGCTCGCTGTTCAGCGTCTGCAGGGCGGTGGTCTTCTGCTCGGGCGTGAGAGCCGACAGGTCAATGCCGGGAATCTTGTTGGCCTGCGCGGCGTTCTCGAGGCGGACCTTGTCCTCGTCGGCGACGAGCTCGACGCGCGCGTCAACGTCGAGGCCGGCGAGCGCCCGCGCTTCGAGCTCGACGAGCGACGCGTTGAGCATCCCGATGTGCTTCTTCGCGAGCCGCCCCTCGGGATCGATGAGGAACGTCGTCGGCAGGGCGTAGACGCCGGGAAAGAGCTTTTCGATCTCCGGCGTGCTCATCACGGTCGGATAGTTCATGCGATGCGCCACCGCGAACTCGAGCACCGCCTGCGGCGGCGCGGAGTCCTGCGACACGCCGATCACCTGCAGCCGATCGCGATACTTCTGCTGCAGCTCGACGAGGTCCGGGATCTCTTCGCGGCACGGGGGGCACCACGTCGCCCAGAAGTTGACCAGCACCACCTTGCCGCGCAGCGACGACAGCGAGATGTCGTTGCCGGCGAGGTCCTTCGCGGCAAACGACGGCACTGCCGCCCGCTCGCGCAGGAAGGTCAGCGTCGTGCCGGACGCGCTCGCGTGCGACAGCCGGTTCTCCACCCGCCGCGTGTAGCGGACCATGGCCACAATCGCGACGATCGTGACCGCGGCGATCGACGCGAGGACGAGCACTCGACGGTGAGACATCGCTTCTTATAGTAACGCCTGTGAACTGACGAACACGCAGAGATCGGAGAGGCCGGAGAGGACGGCTTGAAGGCGAAGAAAGCTAAAAAGCTTTCGTCAGTTCACAAGCGTAGAAAGCACGCTATTCCGGCAATACCTTGCCCGGATTCATCAGGTTGTCCGGATCGAGCGCGCGTTTGATCGTGCGCATCACGTCGATCGCGTCGCGGCCGTGCTCGGCTTCGAGGAAGCGCACCTTGCCGAGGCCGACGCCGTGCTCGCCGCTGCAGGTGCCGCCAAGCGCGAGCGCACGTTCGACGAGGCGGTCGGTGAGCCGCTGCGCCTCGGCGATCTCGTCGGGCGCGTCGGGGTTGACCGGGAAGATCATGTGGAAGTTGCCGTCGCCGACGTGGCCGACGAGCGCGCCGGTCAGCGGAGACGCGGCGACGTCGCGCTTGGTTTCACGAATGCACTCGGCCAGCCGCGAGATCGGGACGCAGACGTCGGTCGTCCAGCCCCGGCTGCCGGGGCGCAAGGCCAGCGCGGCGAAGTACGCGTCGTGCCGCGCCTGCCACAACGTCGCGCGGCTCTCCGGCGTCAGCGCCCGCGTCAGATCGCGGGCGCCGTTCTCGCGCGCCACTTCGCAGGCCGCTTCGGCATGGCCGGCGACATCGGCCTCGCTCAGCCCGTGGAACTCGAAGAACAGCGTGGGCGCGACCGGGTAGTTCAGGCGCGAGTGGCGATTGACGGCGTCCATCTGGACTTCGTCGAGCAGTTCGATGCGCGCGACCGGGATGGCGAGCTGTACGATGCCAATCACCGTCTGGACGGCGGCGTCGATGGTGTCGAACCAGCACGTCATCGCCGCGACCGCTTCAGGCCGGCCGTGCAGACGGAGCGTGACCTCCGTGATGATCCCGAGCGTGCCTTCGGCGCCGACGAAGAGCCGCGTCAGGTCGTAGCCGGACGACGATTTCCTGGCGCGCGATCCGGTGTGGATCACGCGTCCGTCGGCGAGCACGACCTGCAGGCCGAGCACGGCTTCGCGCATCGTCCCGTAGCGGACCGCGGTGGTGCCCGACGCCCGCGTCGACGCCATGCCGCCAATCGTCGCGTCGGCGCCGGGATCGAGCGGGAAGGTGAGGCCCGTCGACTGCAGCTGGCGCTCCAGCTGCTTGCGCGTCACGCCGGCTTGCACGACCGCGTCGAGGTCCTCGATGTTGATGCGGATCACCTTCGACATCCGCGACAGATCGATCGTCACACCGCCGCGGACCGGGACGACATGCCCCTCGAGCGACGACCCGGCGCCGAACGGGACGATTGGCGTACGGTGGCGCGCGCACGCGCGGACGATGGCCTGCACGTCGCCGGTCGATTCGGGAAACACCACCGCATCGGGCATCTGCGCGTGATGATGCGATTCTCCGCGGCTGTGGTGCTCGCGGACCGCGGTGGCGGAAGACACGCGGTCGCCGAGCACCGCGCGCAGATCGTCCAGGACGGCTTGGCTCTGCACGGCGGCCAGTATATATGCCCCCTTGCGTGCCGGCGCCTCGATGCGGGGCGTTGGCAGGTGTGAGCGTCGGCGGCTGCATTGCCAGGTCTGAAGGCCCGGCCACGCCAGATCGCGGTGCGTCCGCTCGACAGGTTTTACGCCGGGCAGGCCTTGAGACCCGCCCGACATGTTCGTAAGATCACCTGGTGACGCAAGGCGCCTATCCGGCGGGGCGTGCGGTTGCGCAGCGCGTCCAGGACCATTTCATCCGCCATGTCGCGGGCGCGGCCGTGGATGCCGGCGTGCTGACCGCGCCGCTGCCGGATCTGACGGCGATTGAGGAGCTGATCGAGGCCGGCTTCTGGACGAGCCTTCGGCGCGAAGAGGTCTACGTCCCGAAGATCTCCATCGCGCTCTGTCCGGCGCGGTACTCGCCACATCCGTTGCTGTTCGACCATCCGCTCGCGTTGCAGCCGCACGTGCTCGCGCGGGTGGCTCCGGCGGTCGAGCGTCCCGGCATTCATCTCGGCGCGTGGCGCGACGCGGGCGAGCTGCTCGTGTGGGGCACCACCCGCGATCTGCCGCGCTACTGTCTGGTGCTCGAAGTCGCGGCGCCCGGACTGCTCGTCGTCAAGCAGCACCGCGGCGGCGATCACACCAAGTTCGCAAACGTCGCGGTGCTCGAGGGCGATCTCGTCAAGGTGGTCGACGAACACGCGACGAGCCTGCCGGACTGCCCGTCGCTGCTCACGTCGCTCCTCGGCTTCGACTCACCGGCGACGTGGGGCGATTCCGTGAACGTGCTCGTCCAGCTCGCGGTGTCGATGCGCGCCCACGGGCGCGGCGGATTGCTGCTGGTGGTGCCGCGCGACCAGCCTTCATGGCGCGATTCGATCGTGTGGCCGCTTCCGTATGCGCTCAATCCGCCGTATCAGGAACTCGCGGAGCTGATGGACCGTCCGCCCGCCGAACAGCAGCAGCGCCTCTGGCAGGATGCGCTCACCCGCGCCGTCGAACTGATTGCGGGCGTCACGGCGGTCGACGGCGCGACGCTCGTCACCGACCGCTACGACCTGCTCGCGTTCGGCGCCAAGATCGCCCGGCGCCGAGGGTCGCCGCCGGTCGAGCACGTGACGGTCACCGAGCCGATCGAGGGCGGCCATCCCGCGACCGTGCATCCGTCAGAACTGGGCGGGACGCGGCATCTCTCCGCCGCGCAGTTCGTCCACGATCAACGCGGCGCCGTCGCGCTGGTCGCGTCGCAGGACGGCCGGTTCACGATCTTTGCGTGGTCGCCGTGCGAAGAGATGGTGCACGCCCACCGCGTCGAGACGCTGCTGCTGTGAGCGAGAGGCGAGCGAAAGCGAAGGGGACCGCGAAAGGCGAAGGGGAGAGCCGGATCGTCAGTCAGAAAGGGCGCCCGGCGCACCGCCGTCCAGGCAGCGGCGGACGACCGTCAGGAGCGCCGGGACGGAAATCGGCTTGCGCAACACGCAGTTGACGTCGAGCCCGTCGGTGTCGAGCGCCGATCCGGTAATGACGACGACGGGAATGTGCCGGGTCGCGGCCTGCGCCGCGATCTCCTGCCGCACCGTGACGCCGTTCACGGACGGCAGCAGCAGGTCGAGGATGATGAGATCCGGGGGTTCGCGATCGACGCGCGCGAGCGCCTCGAACCCGTCCCCCGCCTCCTGCACGTCGTAGCCCTCCAGCAGCAGCGACGTCCTCAGCATTCTTCGCAGATCCTGATCGTCTTCGACGACGAGGATCGTTTTGCCCGCAGCCACACCAAAGTATCTATTCGCGATGGTGCAAACGTAAAGCACAGCGGTACCATCGGCGCGTGGACAAACAGGTTGTGCTCGACCTCATCGCCCAACAGCAGCGCTCGGGGTTTGCGGATCTGATCGGAAGCGAGGGGCAGGGCTCGATCCGGCTGACGGATCGACTGCTCAATCAGATCATCGCCGCGGCGATTCAGCAGGCGCCCGCCCTGCGCGACGCGCAGGTGCGCACGCTGAGCGGCGATCGTCTGCAGGCGCGCATCGTCCTCGCCAGGCCGTCGTTCCTTCCGCCGTTCACCATCGGCATCGCGATCGCCCGTCAGCCGGAATTGCCGGAGACGCCGGTGCTGGTCGCGAAACTCGAAGGCGCCGGCGGGCTGATGAAGCTGGCGGGACGGGCGACCGCCTTCTTCGACGTGCTGCCGCCGGGCATTCGCATGGAATCGGATCGCGCGTTCGTCGACGTGGCGGCGTTGCTCGAGCAGCGCGGCTTCGGCTTCGTGCTGCCGTATCTCGACGAGCTGCGCGTGCATACGGAGGAAGGGGCGGTGCGCCTCGCGTTTCGGGCGCGGTTGCGCCGGCCCCGGCGGCCACCCGACGTGACGGCCGCAGGAGATCGGGAGGCCGGAGCGTCGACGACCTAAAGAACTCCCGATCTCCTGAGATCGTGCGAGGCCGATGCGCCCACGCGTTCGATGAACGCCGGGTCGGTGCGCACGCGTGCGAAGTCGGGGTCGCGTTCGAGGCGCCACGCCGTGAACAGCGGATAGCGTGCGAGCGCCGGCTGGAGATGCTCGACCGTCCGCGCGACGTCCCCGCGCCGCGCGTGGATCGCGGCGACGTAGTACCGCGTCGCCGGGTCGTCCGCGCCGGCGGCGAGCCGCGCGTCGAACGCCGTCGTCGCGAGCGCCGCGTAATGCTCCGCCTCCTGCGCCTGTCCCTGCGCGTCGTACACGGCGCTCAGCTTCTGGTGGAGTTCGATCAGCGCCCGCTCGCGGAGGCCGTGGTCTGTCGCCGCCAGGAAATCGCGCTCCTTGAAGT
>JABFWM010000581.1 GCA_013362195.1 Acidobacteriota bacterium | reverse complement strand
CAGCACAGGCCGCGGCGTACTCGGGCCCGCGACATGGACGGCGGCCGTCGCGGCGGGAGGCACCGCCCCGGATGGTCGTTCGCTCTCCGTCAGCCCGCTACGACGCGTCCAGTCGGCCATGATGGTGACCTCTCGTCACGCCGGGCACCGCGCCGCGACGTCGAGCGAATCTACGACGGCGGCGTCGCTCGGCAAGCGGCCGGGGTCACAGCGTTAGGTGCGTCGGGCGAGCACGCGGGGCGGACTGAACGTCGCGTCCGCAGTCGGTGGGGAAAATTCCTGCGTCGTCCCCATGATGGGCCGACAGACACCGCCGCGGGCCACGTCATTCGTTGGGGACGCACCACGAGGAGAAGCCAATGTCCGACGATCCCAGATACATCGAAGCGCAGCGGCGAGTGCGCGCTCGGCGCGAGTTCCAGCAGCATCTCGCGGTCTATCTCGTCATCAACACGATGCTGTTCCTGCTCAACTTCTTCACGATGCCGGGACGCTGGTGGTTCTACTGGCCCCTCTTCGGCTGGGGAATCGGGGTGACCGCGCACGCGGTGGCGCTCTACTTCACTCTGCGGCAGGGCGGCGAGGTGGAGGAGAAGGCGATCCGGCGCGAGATGGAGAAGCACGCGCACGCGTGACCCACGCTGAGGCCGCGTCGGGAATTCTCTGGACCGCGCGACACGGGAAGCACCGCAGGATGGAGCGATGCCGCCGATGCATCGCGTCTTTCCCGGAGGCGGCGCTCGTGCGCGAGCTGGGCGCGACGCCGATCGACTATCAGCGCGAGGATTTCACGCGCGTCCTGCCGGAGGGCTTCGACGTCGTCATCGACGGCGTCGGCGAGGACGGCTATCGCCGCTCCTTCGCGGCGCTGAAGCGCGGTGGATTGCTCTGCGCGATCGGCTACTCGGCCGGCGTAAAGGCGAACCAGGGGATGCTGAGGACGCTCGCGTACATCGCGCGGCTCTATCTGTGGCGATTGGTCCCGGGCGGGAAGCGCGCGCGGTTTTACTCGATCAACGCGATGCGCGCGCGGCACCCGGAGTGGTGCCGCGAGGATCTCGAGCGGCTGTTCGCGCTCCTCGCGGCGCAGGCGATCCATCCGCGGGTGGCGGAGCGGATCTCGTTCGACGAGGTGGCGGAGGCACACCGCCGGCTCGAGGCGGGAGGTCTCGATGGGAAGCTGGTGCTGATCCCCGATCTGCCGTCGCGGAAGGAGCGGATGGCGGCGTCTCCGACGGCAGCCGCACCAGGGTTGCCGGTGTCGCCGCGACCGACGACGGCGGCCTCCAGGCCGGCGACGAACGAGTGACACCGGCGTCGCTGCTTCGAACTCCGCCCCCGCGAAGCGAGGCGCGCAATAGTTCGCTGCGCCCGCGTCGGTGCCCGCGGTTAGCTTTCCGCGATTCCCATCAACGCAATCGCCATTCTGCCCCGGCCCGCTCGCGCCATGAAGAAGATCGGATTTCTCTCCTTCGGTCACTGGAACGCATCGTCCCACTCCGCGGTGCGGTCGGCGCGCGACGCGCTGCAGCAGTCGATCGAGCTGGCTGAGGCAGCGGAGCAGCTCGGGGCGGATGGCGCATACTTCCGCGTGCACCACTTCGCCCAGCAGCTGGCTTCTCCCTTCCCGCTGCTCGCCGCGATTGGTGCGAGGACCCGCCGCGTCGAGATCGGGACGGCCGTGATCGACATGCGGTATGAGAACCCGTTCTACATGGCCGAGGATGCAGGCGCGGCGGACCTGATCAGCGAGGGCCGCCTCGAGCTGGGCATCAGCCGCGGGTCACCCGAGCAGGTCATCGAGGGGTGGCGCCACTTCGGGTACGCACCGCCGGAGGGCGGTACCGACGCGGATCTCGGCCGCCGGCACGCAGAAGTCTTTCTCGGGTTGTTGAGTGGCAAGGGCTTCGCCCGGCCGAACCCGAGGCCGATGTTTCCGAATCCCCCCGGCCTGCTCCGCATCGAGCCGCACGCGCCCGGGTTGCGCGACCGCATCTGGTGGGGCTCGGCGTCGAACGCGACCGCGCTCTGGGCCGCGAAGCTGGGGATGAACCTTCAGAGCTCGACCCTGAAGGAGGACGAGTCGGGGGAGCCGTTCCACGTCCAGCAGGCGCGCCAGATCCGCGTCTTTCGCGACGCGTGGACGAAGGCCGGCCACGCCCGCGAGCCGCGCGTGTCGGTGAGCCGATCCATCTTCGCCCTGATGGACGATCGCGACCGTGCCTACTTCGGTCGCGATGAGAGCAGCGACCAGATCGGGGTCATCGACAACATGCGGGCTGTCTTCGGACGGTCATATGCCGCCGAGCCCGAGTTGCTGATCGAACAGCTCCGGCGCGATGAAGCGATCGCCGAGGCCGACACACTGCTGCTGACCGTGCCGAATACGTTGGGGGTCGACTACAATGCACACGTGCTCGAGTCGATTCTCACCCACGTCGCCCCGGCGCTGGGGTGGCGTTAGGCTGACCGGCCACCACGAGCGCGTACGCGAAAGCGCCCGCTTTCACTCTGTGAAAGCGGGCGCCGAAACCAGAATCTTCGATGAATAGCAGGGGCGGGACTCGAACCCGCGACCCCGGCATTATGAGGGGGGCTGACGCCCCCGGAGAGCCGGCCCCGCAGAGCGAAGATTGCGGCGTAGTGCGGAACGAAGAGGACGCGTTATGACGCGTCCTCTTGTACCACCCGCTGTACCAAGCGCGCGTGAGGCCCGCCGCGCACCGATCTCCATTCAGCACGCGTCACGCCTTCAGCTGCCGAACCTTCGCGCAGCTGTATCGCCGCACGCCTGTACCTCACCCACCTGAACCAGGAACAACGATCATGGCAACAGCGACCGCAGCGACGCCACGTACCCCGGTTGGCGCGGCCAACATCCGGCACGACCAACC
>JABFWM010000660.1 GCA_013362195.1 Acidobacteriota bacterium | reverse complement strand
CGACGTGCCGGAAACCTTCACGACCACGGTCACCATCGGCACCCTTCCCGCGTCGCTGAGCGCCTCGCCGAATCCGGGTCGGCTCAACGAGCTCGTCACGTTCACGGTCAGCGGCACGACCAACGCGCAGGTGGACCATTACGAGTGGACGTTCGACGACGGGACGTCGGTGCAGAGGACGGCGGCGCCGCAGCTGCAGCACTCGTTCTCGTCACGCGGACGAAAGAACGTGCGCGTCGACGTGATTGGACTGAACGGCGGCGTCATTGCGAGCGCGCCGCTGGCCATCGATATTCAGTAAGACGCGTGAACGACCGGCGCCGCGAGGGCGTGGCGCCGGCCGCATTACCGCAATGCTCACCGTTGCGGCGGCACCGTCCAGAGAAGCAGCGTCGTCCCGTCATCGGCGCGGACCGTCTTTTCAGGTGCCCAATCCCCGATTGGAAACTCGCGCGAGACGATACGCGCGCCGGCTGGCAGCTGGCGCCGCAGCTTGCGTTCGAGTCGGGCGTTGACGGCCGCGGACAGGTACAAGGTCACGACGCTCGCGGACGAAAGATCAGCGCTGAAGAAATCCGCCTCGCGAAAGACGACGCGCCGGTCCACCTCGTTATCGCGCGCGACCTGGCGCGAGGTCTCGACCAGAGCGGGATCCAGCTCGATGCCGACCGCGCGAGCGCCGTATCGTTGCGCGGCGATAATCGGGATGCGGCCGTCTCCAGACCCCAGATCGAACACGACATCGCCGGCCGTGACCTTCGCGAGCTCGAGCATCTGATAGACGACGCGCTGCGGCGTCGCGGCAAACGCGACGTCCGGCTGGCGGCGCGGACGTTTCGGGACCGTCCACAGGAACACCTTCGTACCGTCGCCCGTTCGCACCGTCTCCTGGGGGACCCAGTCCCCGAAGTCGAACGAATGCGAAACGATCCGCGTGCCCGGTCGAAGCTCCCGCCGCAACTTCGCTTCGAGCGCACGGTTGACCGACGGCCAGAGATACAGCGCCACGACCGTGGCGCGCGAGATGTCGGCCTTGAAGAGATCGCCTTCGATGAATCTGACCCGATCGGCCACGCCCTTTTCACGGGCGGCCTGGCGCGATTGTTCGACGAGGTAACGCTGCAGTTCGACGCCGACGCCGCGCGCACCATAGACCTGCGCCGCGAGAGTGACGATACGCCCGTCGCCGGATCCGAGATCGTAGACGACGTCCGACGCGCCGACCCGCGCCAGCTTCAGCATCGCCTCCGCGACCGCGTAAGACGTCGGCTCGTATCCGATGTCGGGGACGCGGGCGGGGGGGGGCGCTTCCGCGGCCGGACGCACCGTTCCGGCGCAAGCGGCTCCTGCCGCGATCGCGGTGGCCAGAGAAAGGATTCGCGCGCAGCGTGAAATACGACGAGTCGTGGCGGACTTCACATCTCTTGCGGGCGTAGCCGCGAGCTACCAGTCGGAATAGTTCGACCCGTCGAGCGCGGTGCCGGGCGCGCCGCTCTTCACGTCGTAAACGCCGGGTTCGGCGCTGGGATTGTTCGGGTCGGGCTCCGCCGGGACCGTCTGCCAGCTGTCGGCGGACTTGGTAACGGGATCCTCGGGCAGCTTGCGCATGTACCCGTCGCTGACGAGGGCGTCGAGCGACGCCGGGTACTTGCCCTTGTCGGCGTAGTACTGATCGATCGCGTCGCGCATGCGGAAGAGATCCGTCTTCAGCGTCGCTTCCTGCGTCCGCACGATCGAGTTCTTGTACTGCACGAGCCCCATCGCCGCGAGGATCGAGATGAGCGAGATGACCACCAGCAGCTCGACGAGGGTGAAGCCGCGCTCGCGCCTACCAGTCTCTGTATTTGGTGCCATCGAGCGCCTTCCCGTCTGCCTTGGAATACACGTCGAACACGTTGCCGCCGGCCCACGACGTCGAATCGGGCTTGTCCTGGTACGCGCGCAGGCCCCACTCGGTCGAATGGGTAATCGGATCCATGGGAATCCGCCGGAGGAACTTCAGCTTGCGCCCGGTCTGATCGTTGTTCATCGCGACCCCCTGGACGAGGGTCTCGAGATCCGGCGGATAGTTTTCGCTGCCGGCGCGCAGATCCTGTGCGGCGATGACGCCCGCGTCGGCGTTGTCCTTGAACTTGTCGATCGCCGTCCGCATCTCGCGCAGCGCCCGGCGCAGCTCGGCTTCGCGCTGCCGCTGAATCGTGACGCGCGCGAGCGGCATCACCGCCGACGCGAGGATCAGGAGAATCGTGCAGACGACCAGCAGTTCGACGAAGGTGAAGCCGCCTTCCGCCCCCCTTCGCGTCAACGCCGAATGCCTCACGACCAATGCCGAACGGAGCCGCACGATGCACCCGCCGCCAGGCCGGTGTCCGTGCTCCCCGTTTCGCGTCCGGCATTGCGCGTTCGGCATGGTCCTGTTACCGCACCGTGACGGTTACGGGCGACGAGATCACCGCGACCGGCGTTCCCTCTGGTGTATTCGCCACGCTCGTGACCGCAATCTGCGACGGGCCCGCCGCGATCGCATCGAACAAGACGGCGGCGAGCAGGCCGGAGCCGGACGCGCCGGTCTGATCGCCGGCGCGGGTGATAGCGATGTCGACCCGTCCGGCCGCCGCGTCGATGCGCGGCGTGAACTGTGCCGTGACGCCGCCCTGCCGCATGAACGTGCCGTCCTGCACCGTGCGGACGCGCAGCGTCGCCGGGTTGTACGAGATCGTGACCGTGATCGTCGAGATGCGGTTCGCGTTGTTGATCGAGATCGGCGTCGTGTACGGACCGCCCGCCACCTGGAACGTCGTGCCGGCCGGCGTCACGGTGATCTGCGCGGGCGTCGACGGCGGCGTCGCGCCGCGGCCCGTCACCGGCCCTTCGCCGGTCGGGTTCGTCGGCGCGGGCT
>JABFWM010000594.1 GCA_013362195.1 Acidobacteriota bacterium | reverse complement strand
GCTGATAGCTGATAGCTGATAGCTGATAGCTGATAGCTGATAGCTGATAGCTGATAGCTGATAGCTGATAGCTGATAGCTGATAGCTGATAGCTGATAGCTGATAGCTGATAGCTGACATGACCAGTCCCTGCGTTTACATCGTTGGCGCCGGCCCCGGTGATTCCGGATTGATCAGCGTCCGCGGACGCCGCTATCTGGAAAGCGCCGACGTGGTCGTCTACGACCACCGGATCCAGGCCGGCCTGCTGCGGCTCGCGCGGCCCGACGCCGAACGCATCGACGTCGGTGCGGCGGCGCCACGGCCGTTCGACCAGGAGGCGATCTCGCTGCTGCTCGTCGAGAAGGCGCGCGAGGGAAAGAGCGTGGTGCGGCTCAAATGGGGCGACCCGTTCGTGTTCGACAGCGGCGGCAAGGAGGCGCTGTTCCTGCACGAACAGGGCGTGCCGTTCGAGGTCGTGCCGGGGATCCCGGCGGCGATTGGCGTCCCTGCCTACGCCGGCGTGCCCGTCACCTATCCGGACGCGGGCGACGTCGTCGTCCTGGTGCGCGGGCACGAGTCTGAACACGACGCGGCGCCGCACGTCGACTGGGAACGGCTCGCCGGCATCGACGGCACCCTCGTCTGCTTCGCGGGCGCGAAGCAGGTCGAGGCGATCGTGCACGCGCTCGTCGAGCACGGCCGCTCGCGGGACGAGTCGGCCGTCCTCATCTACAACGGCACCACGCCCGCGCAGGAGACCATCACCGGGACGCTCGCCGACATCAGCGCGCGCGCGCGGACGGGACGGCAGGCCATGCTCCTCGTCGGCCGCGTCGCCGGACTTCGCGAACACCTGCGGTGGTACGACGCGCGGCCGCTCTTCGGACGACGAGTGGTGGTGACGCGGGCCGCGGAGCAGGCGGGCGAGCTGGTCGACATGCTCGAGGAGCGCGGCGCGGAAGCGATTCTGGCGCCGACCATCCGTCTGGCGCCGCCCGAGGATCTCGAGGCGCTCGATCGCGCCTGCGCGGAAGCCGGCAGCTACGACTGGATCGTGTTCACGAGCGCAAACGGCGTCGAACACTTCATGCGGCGGCTGCTCGCGAATGGCGACATCCGCGATCTGAAGGGTCCGCGCATCTGCACGATCGGCCCGGTGACGGCGCAGCAGCTGTCGCGATACGGCGTCCGCGCCGATCTCACGCCGGAGGAGTATCGCGCCGAAGCGGTGGCCGAAGCGCTGAAGGCGCGCGACCAGATCCGCGGCAGGCGCATCCTGCTGCCGCGCGCGGACATCGCCCGCGAGGTGCTCGCCGAGGAACTGCGCGATGCCGGCGCCGTCGTGACCGAAGTCGCCGCCTACCGCACGCTCGTGGCCGCCGCCGATCGCGACGGCGACCACGACGTCTATCGGATGCTGCTCGATCGGCAGATCGACGCGGTCACGTTCACGAGCGCGTCCACCGTCAGGAACTTCGCGAAGATTTTCGGGGCGGAGCAGGCGGCCGATCTCCTGCGCACGACGGTCGTCGCCTCGATCGGGCCGGTGACGGCCGAAGCGGCGCAGCAGCTCGGCATCGCGACGACGGTCATGCCGAAGCGCTACACGACCCCGGACCTCGTCGACGCCCTCGTCCAGCATTTCCAGCAGCCGTCCACCGTCAGCCTTACCTCGTAGGTGCCCCATGGCCAGCAAGTCTTCCGGCACGCACGCCCACGTCAGTCACGCGCCGCTCGAGCTGCGGCGCCGTCCGCGACGGCTGCGGCGCAGCGCCGCGATGCGCGCGCTGGTCCGCGAGACGCGGCTGTCGCCCGACAACTTCGTCTATCCGCTGTTCGTGCGCGGCGGCGAAGGGCTGCGCGGCGAAGTGGGATCGATGCCCGGCGTCTACCAGCTGTCCGTTGACGAGGCGGTGCGGGAGGCGGCCGCCGCGAGGGCCGACGGCGTGCAGGGCGTGCTGCTGTTCGGCCTGCCCGACGAGAAGGATATCGTCGGCTCCTCGGCCTACGATCCGGAAGCGCCGGTCCAGACCGCGGTGCGCGCGATCAAGCGCGAGGTGCCGGACCTGCTCGTCGTCACCGACGTGTGCCTGTGCGAATACACGTCGCACGGCCACTGCGGCATCATCGTCGACGACGAGATCGCGAACGATCCGACCGTCGAGCAGCTCGCGCGTGCGGCGCTCTCGCACGCGGCCGCGGGCGCCGACGTGGTCGCGCCGTCCGACATGATGGACGGGCGGATCGGCCGGATCCGCGAAGCGCTCGACGAGGCGGGCTTCGCGCAGGTCGCGATCATGTCCTATGCGGCGAAGTACTGCTCCGCGTTCTACGGGCCGTTCCGCGATGCCGCGGGTTCCGCGCCGGCGTTCGGCGATCGCCGGTCGCACCAGATGGACCCGGCCAACGTCGAAGAAGCGATGCGTGAAGTGGAGCTGGATCTCGAGGAAGGGGCCGACATCGTGATGGTCAAGCCGGCCCTCGCCTATCTCGACGTCATCTCGCGCGTGAAGGCGGCGTTCGGCGTGCCCACGGCCGCGTATCAGGTCAGCGGTGAATACGCGATGATCAAGGCCGCCGCCCGCAACGGCTGGATCGAAGAGCCGCGCGCGATGATGGAGACGCTGACGTCGATCCGCCGCGCCGGCGCCGACATCATCATCTCCTATTACGCGCGCGAAGCGGCGCGCGTGCTGGCGTAGAATTTCCGCGCCTGAGCTTCCGCCTTCAGGCGGAAGTTCAGGCGGCTTCCGGCAAAGCCGGAAGCTGCGGGCGACACGTCCAGCGGTTAGTTCCTCTCCCCGATATCGACGCGCGCGTCAATCCGCGACGTGCCGCGCAGGATGCCCAGCGTCACCCGCGTGCCGATGCGGTCGTCGCTGAGCGCGCGATGCAGGTCGTCGAGGCTCTCGATGACGATCTCGTCGAGCGAGACGAGCAGATCGCCGTCACGTACGCCCGCGAGGTCGGCGGGCGCGCCCTGCTCCACGTGCGTGACCAGCACCGCCCCGACCTGCGCGAGGCGGTGGAATCGCGTGACCCGGCGCAGCAGCGGGACGCTCTGGCCCGCGATGCCCAGGTAGCCGCGGCGCACGCGCCCATCGCGGAGCAGCGCCGGCACCACCATCATCGCCGTGGCGATCGGCACCGCGAAGCTGAGGCCGTTGCTGCCCGCGATGATCGCCGTGTTCACGCCGACCACGCGGCCGTCGCTGGCGACGAGCGGTCCGCCCGAATTGCCGGGATTCAGCGCCGTGTCGGTTTGAATCACGTTCTCGATCAGGCGGCCCGACCGCGACCGGAGCGAGCGCCCCAGCGCGCTGACCACGCCCGCCGTCACCGTGTGCTGGAACCCGAAGGGATTGCCAATCGCGACAACCAGTTGACCCGGCCGCAGGACGCGGGAGTCGCCAAGCGTCGCCGCCGTCAGATCGCCGGCGCTGATGCGCAGCACCGCGAGGTCCGTGTCCGGGTCGCGGCCGACGACGTCCGCGCCGCAATCGCGTCCGTCCGCGAGCGTCACGTCCACCGCCGACGCGCCTTCGACGACGTGGCTGTTGGTGAGGATGAGGCCGTCGGCCGCGAACACGAACCCGGAGCCGTTGGCCTGGCCGGCCGGCACGCGCGCGTCGGTGCGCTCGTGCGTCACGGTGATGTTCACGACGGACGCGGCAACCGCATCAACGGCGCGCATCACCGCGCGCGAATACGCGTCCAGGACCTCGTCGTCGATATGGCTGGGGAAGGAAACCATGCCTCTAGGACGCCGCCCGGTGCGGGGCGGTGCCAGGCGGCATTGCGAGGACACGACTGCCGTTGGCGGCGCGTACGGCCGCCGCCGGCGCGGCGCCGGACTCAGCGTTCCAGACTGGCACGCATTTTACTTGGCGTCCTCGAGACATGGCGGCAACGACCCCTGTCCGGATTCTGCTCGCGGACGATCAGCCCGACATCATCGACGCCCTGCGGCTGCTGCTCCTCGACGAAGGCTACGAAGTCAGCCCTGCGCGGTCGCCTGCCGAGGCGATCGACCGTCTCGAGGCCGCCGATTTCGACCTGGCCATCCTCGATCTCAACTACACGCGCGACACGACGTCGGGACAGGAAGGCGACGACCTGATGGACCGGATCCGCGGCATCGATCCGACGCTGCCGGTGCTGGTGATGAGCGCGGGGAGCAGCATCGCCGACGCCGTCGAAGCACTGCGCCGCGGCGCCCGCGACTACCTCGAACAGCCCTGGGACGATGAGAAGGTGCTGGCGGCGGTGCGGACGCAGATCGACCTGCGGCGCGCGGTCCGGCGCAGCCAGCGCCTGCAGGAAGCGAACACACGGCTGCAGCGCGGCGCTACACCGCCGTTCATCGGCGATGCGCCGGCGATCCGCCAGATCCGGCAGACGATCGAGCGCGTGGCGCCGTCCGAGGCGAGCGTTCTGATCACCGGCGAGCACGGCACCGGGAAAGAGGTCGTGGCGGCCTGGCTGCACGCGCTCTCGGACCGGCGGACGGGTCCGCTGGTCACGATGAACGCCGGCGGCCTGGCGGAAGGCATCGTCGAGAGCGAACTCTTCGGGCACGTGAAGGGCGCCTTCCCCGACGCCCGCGTCGATCGCATCGGCTGCTTCGAGATGGCCGACGAAGGGACGCTGTTCCTCGACGACATCGCGAACATGCCGCTGCGACTGCAGGCGAAGCTGCTGCGCGTGCTGCAGACCGGCGAGGTGGTGCGGGTCGGATCGTCGCGGCTCCGCTACGTCAACGTCCGCGTGCTCTCGGCCACCAACGCCGACCTGCCGTCGGAGATCGAGGCCGGGCGCTTTCGTGAAGATCTCCTCTACCGCCTGAACACCGTCGTCATTCATCTTCCGCCGCTGCGCGAGCGCCGCGATGACATCGAGCCGCTCGCGCGGCACTTCCTGTCGCACTGCGCGACGCGCTACCGCAAGCCGCTGCGCGGCCTCGACGCGGACGCGCTCGCGATGCTGCGCAGGCACGCCTGGCCCGGGAACGTTCGCGAGCTCGCGCAGGCGATCGAGCGCGCCGTGCTGATGGCGGACCAGTCGGCAACGGCGATCTCGGAGCGCGATGTCGGTCTGCCGCCGCTACGGCCCGGACCCGAGGTAAGCGCGCCGGACGATCTCTCCCTGGAAGCGGCGGAGCGGATGTTCATCGAGAAGGTGCTCGCGCGGCACGACGGCCACGTCCGCCTCGCCGCGAAGCAGCTGGGGATGAGCCGCAGCGCGCTGTATCGGCGGCTGCAGCAGTATGGGATCCGGAGCTAGTTTGACGATCAGACCCGATGCCTGAATACGTCCGGCACCTCCGCGACATCGTCGGCGGCGACGAACTGCTCCAGATCCCGTCGGTGGCGATCGCGCTGCGCGACGACGAGGGCCGCGTGCTGCTCGCGCGGCACGTCGAGGGCGACGTGTGGGTGCTGCCGGGCGGAGCGATCGAGCCCGCTGAAACGCCCGCGGACGCGGCCGTTCGCGAAATGTTCGAAGAAACAGGCCTGCTGGTCCGCCTCACCCGCCTGGTCGGCGTGTTCGGCGGGCCCGAGTACATCGTCACGTATCGCAACGGACACCGCACGTCCTACGTGGCGTCGGTGTTCGAAGCGCGCCGGGCCGGCGGCGACGCGCGGCCCGATCCGTCCGAGCTGCTCGAGTTGCGATTCGTCACCGAGCGGGAGGCGACAGAGATGCGCACCGCGGCGTGGCTCCCCGAAGTCCTTTCGGCGGTATTTCGCGACGATCCATCGCCAGCATTTCGCGCGCCGGCGCGGCATCGCAATGGTTGAGTAATATTCAGGCAGGAGCGCGTGGTGGCCAGCACAGAAATCCTCATCGGCATGGCAGACGCCGGGCACGTTCTGATTCGTCCGGTCGGACGCCGGCATCCGGGCCTGTTCGATCATCAGGACGCGAACTGGATTGAATGCGACGTCGGCGTCGCCGCCGGGGCGTTCCGCGGGGCGCTGCAGGTCGACGTCCGCGCCGACGACCTCAGCGCGTTTCTCGACGACGTGGCCGCGCTCGAGGACGGCACCAACGGTGCCGCGAACTTCACCCCCGCTGAAGGCTCGCTCGCGCTGGCGGTGGCGCGAGATGCCGCGGGACGGCTGCGTGTCACCGGCGACGCCGTCGATACGGCGGACGCGGATAATCGCTTGCGCTTCGCGTTCGACATCGACGAGCCGTCGCTGCGCGAGACGAGGGCGTCGCTCGAACGGGTGCTCGCCGCGTACCCGGTGGTCGGGACCACCGGTGCCTGAGGCGGAGAAGGCCATGGCAGACGAGCGCGACTCCGAACGCGAGCCGGTGACGGCGGCGATGCGCCGCATCAATCAGGCGTGGCTCGATGGGCGCGTGGACGATCTGACAAAGCTCGTGCACGAGGACATCGTCGTTGTCGTGCCCGGCTTCGCGGCGCGCGGGTACGGGCGCGACGCGTGTCTCGCGGGGTTCCGGGACTTCTGCACCTCGGCGCGCATCGCCGATTTCCGCGAGCTCGATCATGAGGTGGATGTCGTCGGCAGCACGGCAGCCGTGACCTTCCGCTACGAGATGGTGTACGAGCGGCTGGGCGAGCGGTATCGTGCGACCGGCCGCGACCTGTGGATCTTCCAACGCAGCGGCGCCGAATGGATCGCGGTCTGGCGGGCGATGCTCGAGATGAACGAGCAGCCGGCGTGACGATCGGGACGCGGGCGCCTGGACACCGCCGCCCGCGGACGGGCTCCGCTCGGCGCTGACGCGTGCGGCGGGGCGTCAGTCGAGTACGGGGCGCATGATATCGTCGTCGGATGGCCCGCACGACACGGAGCAGATATACCCAGTCCGAACGGCTGTTCGCGCACGCGGCCCGCATCCTTCCCGGCGGCGTCGACAGCCCGGTCCGCGCCTTTCGATCGGTCGGCGGCACGCCGCTCTTCATCGCGCGCGCGGCCGGCGCGCGCATCGAGGACGCGGATGGGCACGTCTATGTCGATTACGTCATGTCGTGGGGGCCGCTCATCCACGGGCACGCACCGAAAGGGCTGATCAAGGCGCTCGCGGAGGCCGCCAGGCGCGGCACCAGCTTCGGCGCGCCAACGGAGCTCGAAACCCGCCTCGCGCATCGTGTCGCGATGCTGATGCCGTCGATGGAGCGCGTGCGCTTCGTCAGCTCGGGCACGGAAGCGGCAATGAGCGCCGTGCGCGTCGCGCGTGCCGCCACCAGGCGCGATCGCATCGTCAAGTTCGAAGGGTGCTATCACGGCCACGCGGATGCCTTTCTCGTGCAGGCCGGCTCGGGCGCGATGACGCTGGGCGTTCCGACGAGTCCGGGCGTGCCGGCCGCGGCCGCCGCCGACACGCTGCTCGCCCGATACAACGATCTCGAGTCGGTCGAACGCGTCGTGAGCGCGAACCGTGGCCAGGTGGCGGCGATCATCGTCGAACCGATCGCCGGCAACATGGGCCTGGTGCCGCCGCGCGACGGATTCCTCCAGGGCCTCCGCGAGATCTGCGATCGCGAACAGATGCTGCTCGTCTTCGACGAGGTCATCTCCGGCTTCCGCGCGGCCTCGGGCGGCGCACAGCAGGTGTTCGGCGTCCGGCCGGATCTCACCTGCCTGGGGAAGATCATCGGCGGCGGACTGCCGGTGGGTGCGTACGGCGGCCGCGCGGACCTGATGGAGCTCGTCGCGCCGGCCGGCCCGGTGTATCAGGCGGGCACGCTGTCGGGGAACCCGCTCGCGATGACGGCGGGGTTGTGGTGCGTCATGGAACTCTCGCCGAAGCTGTACCGGCGGCTGGCGAAGCTCGGAGCGCGCCTCGCGTCGGGGCTGGCGGATGCCGCGCGCGCGGCGAACGTGCCGCTGCAGGTGAACGCGTTCGGATCGCTCGTGACGCCCTTCTTCACCAGTCAGCCGGTGCGCGACTATCAATCAGCGCTGGCGGCCGACACACGCGCGTACGGGACGTTCTTTCGCGGGATGCTCGCGCGTGGGATCTATCCGCCGCCCTCGCAATTCGAGGCGTGGTTTCTCTCGGGCGCCCACGCGGAGCGTGACGTCGACGCGACAATCAAGGCGGCGCACGCCGCCATGCGCGACGTGGCCGCCTCCTGATCGAGGTTACCGGACGGCAACCGGATCTTCGAACCGGACGCGCAGCACCGTCCCGGGCGGCAGGGTGACGTCCTTGCCTTCGGTGGCCGCGATCGTGCCGCCGCCGCCGATCAGGACGCCGAGCAGCGCACCTTTCACGCCGCCGAGAATGCCGCCGATGACGGCGCCGACGCCCGCGCCCGCGCCGATCTTGCCGACTTCGCCCTTGATGCCTTCGCTCTCGAGCGCCTGCGTCACCGTGCCGCGCATGGGATAGTTGCGTCCCCGCACGGTGATCTGGTCGAACGAGACCGTCATGCTGCCCTTGCGCTGGGTGCGCGACGCGTTGGTCACCGAGCTGACGACGCCACGGACCGTTGACCCCGCGGGAATCAGCACTTCGTTGCCCTGTTCGAGATCCACGACCGTCGTCGCGGTGAACCGATCTTCGACCTGCGCCGTGTTGGAGCTCAGCTCACGTTCGAGCCGGACGTCGATCTCCTGCCCCGCCGGCACCTCGCCGCGACGCGTCGTGGTGTTCCGCGGTGGATTCTGATCCCTCGTGCCGCCGTAGGTGCCTTCGCGGGATCCGCCGGAGCCGCCACTGCCAGAGCTGCCCGTGCCAGACGCCGAGCCGGCGCCGTAGCCGCTGCGATCACCCGATCCGCTGCCGGTGCCGGACGTGCCCCACGTCGAACTCCCCTGCCTCGACGCGCTGGCGTCGCCGCGCGCTTCGTTGCGGATCGACTGAACACGATCCCGGAGGTCGTTGTAATCCGCGCGGCTCACGGAGCCTTCCTTGCGCATCTTGACCCGGAGGTAGACGACCTCGTCGCGAACGTCGTCGAGCTGCGACTGCAGGCGATCGCGATCGCCGCCCCGCATGCGGGCGATCTCGTTGCTCGTGTCGTAGACCTGATCCTGCAGCCGTTGGATATCCGATGTGGTGACGGCCGACTGTGCGCCGGAGCCGGACTGCGCCGCGGCGGGGACCGCGAGCATCAGCACCAGCATCAGCATCATCATCTTCTTCACGTCCTATCCCCTCCTTGTGCGCGTCTGAAACGCGGCCGCGGCCGCGGATCGAAGATCGTCCGCGCGCGGGCAGCGTTCTCAGGACGGCTGGCAATCACGATATCGGGTGCAAAAGACACGCCCTCCATCGGGCGGCGGATTTCGACCGCATCGAGTGGCGCAAGTCTTTTGACGCGCGGCGGTTACGTCCAGTCTGACAGCGGCGGCGCGGGCCCGGCGCGATGGTATGATCGTCCGGTAAGCACTACATGCCCAGCAGTATCCGGCTTCATAAAACCATCGGTGTTCGCGTCGGCCCTGTCCAGGTCGGCGGCGGCGCGCCAGTCGTCGTGCAGTCGATGACGATGACCGACACGGCAGACGCGGCGGCGACGGCCCGTCAGTGCATCGAGCTCGCGGAAGCGGGCTCGGAGATGGTCCGGGTCACGGTGAATGTGCCGGAAGCGGCGGCGGCCGTCCCTGAAATCAAGCGCCGGCTGCTCGACGCGGGCGTCACGGCGCCGCTGATTGGCGACTTCCACTACAACGGCCATCTGCTGTTGACGCGCTTTCCCGACTGCGCCGAGGCGCTCGACAAGTACCGCATCAATCCGGGCAACGTCGGCACGGGCAAGCGGCGCGACGAGCAGTTTGCGACCATCTGCAAAGTGGCCCGCGATCGCAACAAGCCGGTGCGCATCGGCGTGAACGGCGGTTCGCTGAATCAGGAGCTGGTCGTCGCGAAGATGCAGGAGAACACCGACCGCGCGCTCGGCCACACGTCCGAGGACATCATCAACGAGTGCATGGTGCTGTCGGCGGTGCAGTCGACCGGGCTCGCGCTCGAGTCCGGGCTGCGGAAGGATCAGATCATCATCTCGTGCAAGACGTCGCGGCCGCGGGACCTGATTGCCGTCTATCGCGAGCTGGCGCGCCGCACCGATCAGCCGCTGCACCTCGGCTTGACGGAAGCCGGCATGGGGATGAAGGGCCTCGTCTGGTCCGCGTCGGCCATCGGCGTGCTGCTGCACGAAGGGATCGGCGACACGATTCGCGTGTCGCTGACGCCACGGCCGGGCGGCGATCGACGTGAAGAGGTGCACGCGGCCTGCGAGATCCTGCAGGCGCTCGGACTGCGCTCGTTCTCTCCGAGCGTGACGGCCTGCCCGGGCTGCGGGCGCACGACGAGCAGCACCTTCCAGGAGCTCGCCGAGCGGACGCAGGACTACATCCGCGCGCGCATGCCTGAATGGAAGACCGCGTACGAGGGCGTCGAGACGATGACCCTCGCCGTCATGGGCTGCGTGGTCAATGGTCCCGGCGAATCGAAGGCGGCCAACATCGGCATCAGCCTGCCGGGCACCGGTGAAGCGCCGAATTGCCCGGTGTTCATCGACGGGCAGCACTACACCACGCTGCGCGGGACGTACGACGAGCTGGCCGAGGCGTTCCGGACGCTGGTCGACGACTACGTCGCGCGGACGTATGCGAGGAAGCGTCCGCTGCCTGTCAATCCCTGATCCACTCGTCGCCGGGCGTGCCGGGGTGTCGACCTGGCGTCTCAGTCGATGCGGCTGACGATCTTCGCGCCTTTCTCGCGATACAGCTTCTTGCGATCATCGCCGGCGGCCTCGTCGAACTCGGGGATGCCGTTCGCGTCGGACCCTTGGCCGTGCGCGCGGTCGGATTGTTCGGTGAAGTCGGGGTCGAGGCGATCGCCGACCTCGTCCGCGGTGGCGTCGGATCGCGCCTGCGCGGGATTGTCTTCGGGGTTCCTCTGCATCGGGTCGCCGCCCGGCCCGGGTCGGCGTGTGAGATCAGCCATTCGTGCCTC
>JABFWM010000504.1 GCA_013362195.1 Acidobacteriota bacterium | reverse complement strand
GCGATCGATCACACCATCTTCAGCGCGGGCGCGCAACACCGAGGCGCTCATCCCTTGTGGCCCGTGCCGAAATGCTTCCGTTCGAATTCCGCGACGTCGGGTGGAATGTTCGGGAAATCTTCGACCTCGAAGAACTGCCGCACCTCGATCTCCGGCTGCCGCCCGCTGGCCGGCAGGTGCGAGAACGGGACGCGTTTCGCCCACTCGATCGCCTCGTCACGGGAGTTGACCTGAATGATCCAGTAGCCCGCGATGAGCTCCTTGGTTTCCGCGAACGGGCCGTCGGTCACCTGGGGCTTGCCGTTGACGAACGTCACCCGGGCGCCTTTCGACGAGGGCTGCAGCCCGGCGCCGTCCACCAGCACGCCCGCCTTGACCAGTTCTTCGTTGTAGCGGCCCATCACCTCGAGATCGTTCGCCGTTGGCAGCACGCCCGCCTCGGTGTTCTTGTCGGCCTTGACTATCATCATGAATCGCATGTCCTTTATCCTCTCTCACTGCATAGTCGAATAGGATCGCGGTCAATCGACAGGTGCTTTCGCCCGGGCAAGCCGGATGGAACGGCCCCGGCCTACGGACGGCCTGAGGTCCCGTGACGGACGCAGGGACGAATCGCCGAACCGACGTCGGGCGGATCTTCAGACCCGCCGGGATGCGGCCCACAATTTTGGCTGGCGCCAGTGTCGATCCCGCGGTGTCGCGTTCGATTACATGACAGGAGGCGGTGATGAAGACCTCATATACACGCGGATCGAGATGGATCCGGCTGAACGGCGCCACTATCGGGCTGTGGATCGTCCAGGGGCTGTTGGCGGCGTTGTTCCTGTTTGCGGGCGTGATGAAGCTCGTCCTCCCGATCGAGGCGATGAGCGGTCCGATCCCGCTGCCGGGAGCGTTCCTGCGGTTCCTGGGCGTGGCCGAAGTGCTCGGCGCGATTGGCCTGATCGCCCCCGGTGCCCTTGGCGTATTGAGGGGGCTCACACCCGTAGCCGCCGGCGCGCTCGCGATCGTGATGATCGGTGCGACGGAAATCACGGTCCTCGGCGGCAGCGTGGCCGGCGCCGCCGTCCCATTTATCGTTGGACTGCTCTTGATCTCGGTCGTGTACGGCCGACGCCACTGGCTGCCGGCACAAGCGAGGACGAGGGGATTGGATCGGTCCGATGGGTCCGTTCTGGACCACGGGGTCGGCCGCACCGTCTAAAAACATATGAGCTTCATGACTGACGTTCGTTATGCGCTGCGATCGCTCGCCCGGGCCAAGGGGCTGGCGATCACCGTGATCGTCACGCTGGCGCTGGGCATCGGCGCCAACGCCGCGATCTTCAGTGTCGTCCGCGGCGTGCTGTTGCGGCCGCTCGCGAACCGCGACGAGGATCGTCTGATCTACATCCGGCAGACCGCGAAAGGCGAAGGCATCGAGAACGCCGCCTTCTCGGTGCCCGAGATCCAGGACCTGCGCGCCAGCGTGAAGAGCATCGCGGCCTTCGGGGACTTCTCGACGATCTCCTTCACGATGGTCGGCCTCGGCGAACCGCGCGTGGTGCGTGCGGGCGTGGTCGGCGGCACGTATTTCGAGGTGATGGGCCTCCGTCCGGTGCTCGGCCGTCTGCTCGGTCCGAGCGATGACGGGCCGAACGCCGCGGGCGCCGCGGTCCTGACGCACCGCTTCTGGACGACGTCGCTGAAGAGCGATCCCACGGTGCTCGGCCGGACGATCCGCCTCGGCGAGCGCACCGCAACGATCGTCGGCGTGCTCGAGCCGTCGGTGCCGTATCCGTCGGAAACCGAAATCATCGCGAACGTCGTGACCAGCCCGCACCATCTCTCGGCCACGATGGTCACGGGGCGTGTGCATCGCATGACGGAGCTCTTCGGCCGGCTCGCGCCCGGCGCCGATCTCGATGCCGCGCGCGCGGAGCTTCGGACGGTGCACGGCGCAATGGTGCGGGATCATCGCGAGGCGTATTCGCAGAAGGCCGACTTCAGGATCGAGGCGGTGCGGCTTCGCGATCAGATCACGTCGAACGCGCGGACGGTGCTGCTCGTCCTGCTGGCGGCATCCGCGCTCGTGTTCGTGATTGCCTGCTCGAACGTGGCGAACCTCATCCTGGCGCGATCGGTGCGCCGTGAAGGGGAGCTGGCGATTCGCGCGGCGCTCGGTGCGAGCGGGGCGGCGCTGCGGCGCGCGCTGCTGGCGGAAAGCCTCGTGCTGTGCGGCGCGGGCGCGCTGTTCGGCGTCCTCGTCGCGTGGCCGTCGGTCGCGATTCTCTCGCGCTATGCCGCGCGGTTCTCCGTTCGCGCCCTCGACCTGACCGTCGACGCCAGTCTGCTGTGGGTCGGCGTCGGCCTGGCGATTGCCGCGGCGGTGCTGCTGGCGTTCGTGCCGCGGCTGCCCGGGCGCTCGACACGCGCGTCGCACGGCTTCAGCCTCGCCACCGGCGGCGTCCGGATCACGTCGGCGACGAACCGTCGTCTGCGGGCCTTCGCGATCACCCAGATCGCCGCGTCCTTCGTGCTGCTCGCCGGCGCGGGGATGTTGCTGACGACGCTGCTGTCGCTGCAATCGGCCCGGACCGGGTTCGACATGACGCACGTGCTGGCGCTGCACGTGCCGGTGATGTCGTACGGCCGCACGCCCGATCAGGTCGTGCGCTTCTACAAGACCGCGATGCAGCGCATCTCGGAACTCCCCGGCGTCGAGCGCGTCGCGGTCGGCACGATCGTGCCGTGGCGCGATGCCGGAGGATTCGGTCCCGGCTTCCAGTTCAGCGTCGAGGGCTATGCGAAGGCCGACGGGGAAGAGGATCCGCGGGCGCGGTTCCGCACGATCTCGCCGGGCTTCTTCGCGGCGCTGGGGGTGCCGATCCTTGCCGGGCGTGATTTCACGGACGCCGACCGCCGCAG